>JAFYWV010000063.1 GCA_017546505.1 Bacteroidaceae bacterium | reverse complement strand
GCCCGTGACGGCTCTCCCGTGAAGGTAAGCGATGAGGCAATGCGTTCAATACGCATCCGCGAGAAAGGTGAAGGCACGACAGGCATAGAAGAGGTGAAAGGTGAAAACGGAGAGGTGAAAACTATTTACGACCTGCAGGGTAGGAAAGTTGAAGTTCCAAGTAAAGGTCTGTATATAATTAACGGAAAGAAGGTGTTTATCAAGTAACTTTTACTATTGTAAATGATTAAACATGATTTATTATGAAAAAGATATATCTGCCCCCAAAATCTACCGTAGTAACAGTAGAGTCAATGTCAATGATTGCAGCTTCAACCGACCGCATCCCTGTAGGGGACGGAACAAAACCTCCTGCAGCACCGGCACAGCGCGGAGAATGGGGTAATCTTTGGACATAAGATTCTATAATCTTATTCCACACAAAATAGACAGAGCTTTTAAAACTCTGTCTATTTTGCTTTTAGGTGGATATATCTGCTATTGGGTGAATTGATGATTTATATATTATATCCCTTTGATATTTTCACTGCGTAGATTTACAACGGTGTATTCCGAAAAGCCGAATAGTAAAGAGAGTAGGAAAACTTATAACAATAGTATGGATAGAGAATTACAGTTAGAGCTTACGCATTACTTCGAAAGCGCAAACGATGGTACTGCACAAGAAAACTTCTTACGCGAACTTGCTAATGAAGAAGTACAGCGTGGTATTTGCTTGCATTTGGTACTAACATGGATGCTCCTTTACAAAAGAGCAAACAACACAAAAGCACCAAACGTCATTTGGCAAGAGATGAAAACACCATCTATGATTAAGCAAATCGCAAACAATCAACGTGCCTACATCAATATGAATGAAACAGGCAACGGTATTGGCGAGTCTATAACACTTTTAGGATTGATAAACAATGCTACAGTGGACTTTGAAGAATCGGCCGACATTCAGCCCTTAATGGATATCACCCTACGCCACACACCGATGAACTTGTTATGCATCTACTTGTACAAAGGGAATGAATTCGTAGGTGGACACGCAATAGGGGCAATAAAGCACAATGAAAAACTTTACTTGTTTGACCCAAATGTAGGAGTAATGCAAGTTCCTTATGAAGAAAAAGAGATTCTATTGAGTAAAGTATCTTATATCTATGAAACTCAATGGGGAAATGAAATCAGGGGAAAATTTATATATGAAATTGCCTAAACCTTACCCAAACGGAGCAGCCAAAACTGCTCCGTTTTTCTATAGCACCCCACTTGCAGAAACAGGATAAATCTCCTTATATGGAAACTTCTCTGCCCCGATATACAGCGTATCGAAAGCATCCGTACCGTCCGTGCGGTGCTCAAGCAGGTTCTCTTCCGTCTCTTCCAACTTCTCACCGCCTTTGTCTTTACGGAAGCCATTGCGACCACGCACCACACCTGCCGTCTGAATGGCAAGAATGAGGTCATCGTTGTTCTGACGATTGAAGAACGGCATCAGCCTCTGCTTGCCGGCAAAGCCTTGATTGATTAAAAGGTACTTTTCATCGTGTCGCATAGGATTGCCAAGATAGACATCTTCCACTTGCCAGCCTCGCTTCTCGAACTCGTGGCAGACAACCCAATGGAAATCCTGCTCATTGACGGCATAGTTCGCACCAAGTGCTGTGGTGTCATAATAGTAAACCACCGTCTTGTTTTGGTGGTGTGCATAGTAATTGCAGAATTCCTCAATGAGTGCCGGGATTTTCCTCTCGAACTTCACATAGAATGACTTTATGATGTTCAGCCTACGACCTTCGGGCTGTCCTGCCACAATCCAATTTATATTTGCATTGTAGTCCATACCGATGCAGATAGGGGCAAGAGGATTGATGTCCTTGTCGGCACGGCAGTCCATAGCTTCAGGGGCAAAGTCATAACCGAGGCTGTCGAGGTATTCAAAATCGCTGGCATTGTACTTATGCCCCTCACGCATTGAGGAGTAGAAGCCGTCCTTCGCTATTCCGATCCTCTGACAAAGGATAGAGGTTTGGAATGTTTTTGGCGTAAGGTCGCGCTTCATCTGCTTAATGTAGTTCTCACCGAGTAGCTGCAAGTTCTCGATGCTGCTGTACTCTTTGTAATATACTGCAACAGAACGCATCTTATTGAGGTTCGTATCGAGAGTGCGGAGGTATCTTTTGAGGTATTTCGGCACAGCCTTGCCCTCGTCTTTTAATCTACGCACACGCTCCTTTGTCTTCCATATCTCGTATATGGTGGCCTTGATTGTATCTATCAGCTCTTCGTCCATCTTATCCTTGTAGTGCAGGAACCAAGAGCCTTTTTGAGTCTGTGGCATATCACTCAATATCATTATCGAGTGATTGAACGAGTGCCTGCCGAAATAGGACTTTATACCGCCATTGGCAGGGAATGTTTCATCTTTCAACTTTTCGTAATCAATGAACTTTGCCTCGTCGATAAGCAACCACGAAAGCGTAAGCGAGTTGGAAGAGCCGGGCCTGTCCTGTGAAATGATGATAGCCACAGAGCCGTTATAGAATGAAATCACGTGCTCGTAATCGCTTGGCTCGATAATCGGCTTTGCAAAGGATTTCGGGGGCTTGCGACCGACAACATAATGCACTCCTTGAATATATCCCCAACGCTTCCACGCGGCAAAAAGCCCCGGCAAAGTGTTGGTAAGACCGTGCTTGAAGGTGGGCACTACAATGCCACCTGTACTGCCCGGCATTCGTTGCATATTGCGGAGAACGAAAGGAGCAGCAATACTGTCCGTCTTTCCTGTTCTTCGCCCTGCAACAATCACGGAGATATTTGCACCGATAAGCTGGGTAAGGCGTTGCGGTTCGTTAAAGTATATTTCCTTGTTTGGCTTTGACATTTTGCAGTGTAAAATGAAGGTACACTGCAAATTTCGCGTGCGACTTAACGCGAAAAAAAGACAAGCATATAAAATGACTCAAGCCTACACGACTATGGTGTAGGCTTGATACTGTACTGTTTAACGTGCAAGACACTGCGACTACGGCTGAGAATTACACGATTCTGTGTGCAAATATATAAACAAT
>JAFYWV010000062.1 GCA_017546505.1 Bacteroidaceae bacterium | reverse complement strand
CGCAGCACCCTGAAAACAAGCGGAAGCCTGAAGTGACGAGCAAGCGCCCGACCGAGGGCTCGCAATATGCGGCGTGAGCAAAGGGCGCTTGTGAAGATTTTTCCCGTGTGCCGAGTTCTTTGGTACTTTCTGTCACACAGAAAGTACATACGGCAAGACTACAGAATGAATATAAGACAACTGAACAAGGTTAAAAATTGCGAGTAAGTGTGGGTAAATTTACCCACAAAGTGAGCGGAAGCAATTTCAAAAAAAGTTAAAACTACAATCAATTCTATAAATCAATAGACTATCCCCAGGCTTAAAGCAAACCGGGGCATCCACACCTTTTTACGACTGAGCCGTGATTACTTCTTCTGTTCTTTCTTTCCGAATATCGAGAAGTGCACATAGCGCTTGGGGTTCTCCTTCAGGTCCTCCAGCAAGCTTGTGGCAGCTTTGCAGGTCTCGTTGAGTTTTGTATAAAGGGTACTGTCCTTCAGCAGCATACCGGCTGTGCCGCTTCCCTCGTTGAGCGCCGTGGTAATTTGCTGAATGTTGTTGAGCGACGCTTCAAGGCTTGCAATGATGCTTTGGTAGTCTACCTCGCCAAGCTGTGACGAAACCTTCAACAAATCATCCTCCAGCTTTATGACCTTGTCCAACGCCTCGGGAATGTCATTTTTCACAATCTTGTCCAAGCCTGCCGATGTGGTGTTCAGCTGCGCTGTCAATGTCTCAAGGTTGTTGAGAGTGTTGTTGATTGCAGGGTTGGCGACGATGCCGTTCAGCGAAGTCAGCATAGCGTCCACTTTGGGCAGCATAGCCTCAATCTGAGGTATCATCTTGCTCACCTCGTCCATTGCACCGGTCTCAATCTCTCCCTTCATCATTGCTCCCGGGGCAATGGTGTTGCTGCTCTTGCCCAGAACAATTTTTATTGTGCTGCCGCCCATCAGCTTGTTGCTTATCACTGCATAGCTGTCTTGTGGTATTCTCAATCCCTTCTCAATGCTCACTGTCAGGTACACAAGTTCGCTCTCGTTGAAATTGTATTCAATGGCACTTACGTTGCCGACCTTGCAGCCGTTGATATATACAGGCGCAGAATTTGTGAGCTCGCCGATGTTGGCAAACTCTATGCGGTACTTGTTCGTGTCCTCAAAGATGTCGATGCTCTTGAAAAAGTTTATCAGGAAATAGATGACAAACATAGCGGTCAGTCCAAGCAGGCCAACCAATAACTCGCGTGAAAATTTTATCTTCTTCATTTTGTCTGTTTTTTGAACATTTCAATGGCTTTCTGTGTGTTTATTTTCTCATTGTCAAGGAATGCAATGATGAATGCATCCTTGAATTTGCTCGAGATTTGTTTCTTGAGCCTCACAATCTCGTTGTAATCCTCGCTTTCGCCGTATGTGTATTTATAAAATCCCTTCTCCCTGTAGTAGCCGGTCTTTAGCCCTTTGAAGCGTTTGTCGTTGCTTTTTAGCTTGATGTCCGATGCCATTATCTGTATCTTGAATACAGGCCTGCTCTCCTTGACGGTGCTTTTCACCTCTTTTGCAGCCGGCTGTTGAATGCTGCTTTTCTTTGTCTCCTTGCCCTCTTTGCCTTTGCAGTATAGCTTGTAGTACTCTGAAAAACCGTTGAATATACCTCTGGCAAGTTTCTCCTGTCCGCTCTTCGATGCTATCAGGTTCTCGTCGTTGCTGTTCGATATGAATCCCAGCTCCACAAGAATGCTGGGCATTACCGTGCGGTGCAGCACAAGGAAACCGGCCGATGACACACCTCTGTTGTTGAGCGAGGTGTTGCCCACCATTCCTCTCTGCACCAGTTCGGCCAGTTTCACGCTCAACTCCATATCGTGACTGCGCATAAGTTCGAATATAATGTAGCTTTCGCTTGAGCGCGGGTCAAATCCCTTGTAGGTCTCCTTGAAGTTCTCCTCGGTGAGGATAACCTCATTCTCGTACATAGCTGCGGCTTTGGCCTCGGCATCACTGCCTGCACCAAGGGTGAATGTCTGGCAACCGTTTGCACTTCTGTTCTTGCTTGCGTTGGAGTGTATCGAGATGAACAGGTTGGCATTTGCCTTGTTGGCAATGTCTGCTCGTTTGGCAAGTGGAATCTTTATGTCTGTAGTGCGTGTGTAAATTACTTTGACCTCGGGGTGGTTTTCCTTTATAAGCTCGCCAAGCCTGTTCGATACTTTGAAGTTTATGTTCTTTTCCTGCGACTTGCGACCCAATGCGCCGGGGTCTACACCTCCGTGACCGGCATCAATGACAACGGTGAAAGGCTTCTTGCCGCTCTTTTGCGCCATTGCCATTGGAGTTGCAATGATTAGCGTCAGAAACAAGAAAACAGTCCTAAAGTCGTGCGGAATATATTTCATAAACAATTTGAACCTTCTAAAAGTTTTTGCCAAACAGACAAAAACCATAAACTTCGTGCAAAAATACAGCATTTATTACAAATGGCAAAAACGTCAAAAGATATTTTGACATTTTTTGGCTTTAGCATTGAAGTGGTTGCTTTTTTTTTGTACTTTCGCGTGGTTTATAAAAGATGTACAATGAATTTCATAGAATTCAACATAAGATACGATGTGAACGATGGAGCTGTGGTGCGTTTGCATTATACACTCCGCGATAACGGCAGTCACAACCGGGGTATCCTTGCGCTACGTGAGGTGCAGAAAGGGTGGTGGCGATGCACTCTGGAGGCCGATGAACGCTATAACGACATCAACTATGGCTACGAGTTGTGCCTTGACGGCAAGAGTCTCTGCACCGAGTGGGCCGGAACGCCTCACACCTTGCGTTTCAACTGTGTGAACAGCAATTATATAGTCCACGATATGTGGCTCGACTCTCCTGCCGGCTATTATGCAGGCACAAACCTTTTCAACTTCTTCAACAAACAGGGGCTCAAGCTCGACGAGCCTTCTGTCAACTGGTATAACAGGAGCGTCACGTTCTCGGTCTATGCCACGGGCTTGCGTGCCGGCGAGCGTCTGCACCTTGCGGGCGAAGCCGATGTGCTTGGTGGCTGGGACCCTGCAAAGGCACTGCCTATGCAGCAGCGTGTTCCCAACCGTTGGAGTGTCACCTTTGACGTGGCAACGCTGTGGAGCGGTGCTCTTCGCTACAAATTCATAGCAGTTGCTGCCGACGGCAGTGTGCGTTGGGAGAGTGGCGACAACCGTCACATCCTGCTCCCCGATTTTGAGCCGTCGACAAACTATTTCTATCAGCTCGATGCCCTCTCGCTCGATGCCCCCTCCCTTCGCCTGGCAGGAACGGTAATTCCGCTTTTCTCTATGCGCTCGGCCCACGGTTGGGGAATAGGAGATTTTGGCGATATCCGTCTGATGGCCGATTGGCTCTCCCTGACAGGACAGAACATACTTCAGCTGTTGCCGGTGAATGATACCACAGTGCGTGGAGGCAATGAGGATTCCTACCCCTATAACTGCGTCTCGGTGTTTGCCCTTAATCCGATATATGCCGATATGTCGGTGTTGCCTGCACTCTCAAAGCCGCGCCGCAATGCTTTCTATCAAAAGGAGCGCGAGGCGCTCAATGCCCTGCCGGCTGTCAATTATGCAAAGGTGTACCGCTTGAAGATAAACTATCTGCGTGAACTTTTTGACGAGGTGGGCAGTGACGTCATTGCAAGCGACGGCTACAAAGCCTTTGAACAGGAGCAAGAGCGTTGGCTCAGGCCCTATGCTCTGTTCCGTTTCCTCTCGTCGCGTCTGCACAGCAATATATGGGAGTGGGGCGACTATTCACGTTACGATGCCACAACAGAGCAACGCGTTGTTGCCGAGTACCCCGATGCAGTTGGCGAGATGCGTTTCCACAGCTATGTGCAGTATCTGCTCTTCACACAGTTGTGCGATGCCCACAACTACGCCAACAGTCGAGGAGTGGCTCTCAAAGGCGATATACCCATCGGTGTTGCTCCAAACGGTGTCGATGTGTGGTGCGACAGCGAGCAGTTCAACCTCTCGGTGTCGGCCGGAGCGCCACCCGATATGTTTGCTGCCGATGGGCAGAACTGGGGTTTCCCCACATACAACTGGCAGGTGATGGCTGCCGACGGCTATGCTTGGTGGCGTCGTCGTCTGCAATATATGTCACGTTTTTTCGATGCCTACCGCATAGACCACATTCTTGGTTTTTTCCGCATTTGGGAAATCCCGCGTACTGCAACGAGTGGCCTTGCCGGCAGTTTCTCGCCCAACCTTCCGCTTTCTCCCGGGGAGATAAACGCTGCGGGCTTTGCGTTTGACGAGGAGCGCCACACAACCCCATACATAGATGACGCACTGCTCAAGAAACACTTCCCCCGCAAGGTGAAGCAGATTGTTGATGCCTTCCTTGAGCAGCAGGGCGATGGCACCTACCGTTTCAAACCCGAGATTGAGAATGCCAATCTTTTGGCCTATTACATATATGAGCGCACACCAAAGCTCCCGCAGGCAATGAAAGATGCTCTGTTGCGCATCTACGGCAACGTGCTCTTTATGCGCGACCTCAATGAACCGTCGATGTTCATACCGCGCATTCTTGGTTGCGACACCGAGGCATACGCGCAGCTTGCACCGGGTGAGCGCATAGCCTACGACCGCATATACGAGGAGTATTTCTACAACCGCCACACAATGTTCTGGTATCGTGAAGGAATGCGCAAATTGACACCGCTCCTTCTCTCTACACCAATGACCGCCTGTGGCGAGGATTTGGGAATGATACCGGCCTGCGTGCCCTGGGTGATGAAGAACCTGCAGGTGCTCTCGCTCGAGATACAGCGAATGCCAAAGCTCTATGGCGAGACATTCGCCCGCCCCGAGCATTATCCATACCTGTCGGTGGCTACACCTTCAACCCACGATATGAGCACCCTGCGCGGTTGGTGGCGCGAGGATGAGGCTCTCACACAGCAGTTCTACAACAGTGTCCTTGGCTTCGACGGCAAGGCACCACAGGAGATGGATGGCCGCGTTGCACGTGCAATAATAGCACAACACCTTGCTTCGCCGTCGGCTTTCGCCCTCTTTGCTTGGCAGGACTGGATGGCAATGGACGAGCGTCTGCGCCGCGAGAGTTATGACGATGAGCGCATAAATGTACCCTCCAACCGCGACCATTGCTGGAACTACCGTATGCACATTGCATTGGAACAGCTTATGAATGAGCGTGCTTTCAACGACTCCCTGCGTTCGATGATTGCCGATGGCGGCCGTCAGCTGCAGTGAAAAACCATAACTATAGAATAAAAAATTTACACTATGAATAATACTTTCCGTTCTTCTATTTTGGCAGGTATAGCAGTCGGTATTGCCGGCTGGGGCTATTTGGCCTATAAAGATATTATAGGTGCCGTGCTCTTCTCCTTCGGTCTTTTGACAGTGGTTAACTATAAACTGAAACTCTACACCGGTACAGCCGGTTTTGTGCCCTTGCGCTATGATGATGGCAGCAGCCGTTGGCTCAAGGCTATTGGCGAGCTGCTGTTCATTCTCTTCGGTAACGTAATGGGCTGTATGCTTGTTGCGCTCTTTGCACGTCTTTCACCGTTGGAACTTGGTGCTTCGGCGCAGGCAATTCTCGAGGGGCGTTTGGCTATTGGTCCTGTCAGAGCCGGTTTGTTGGCCATTGGCTGTGGTTTCATTATGACAACCGTGGTGACCTTTGCCCGTGAGGGCAAGCCACTGGTGCTTCTCTTCGGTGTGCCTCTTTTCATCAACTGTGGTTTCCCTCACTGTCTGGCCGATGCTTTCTATTATATGGCAACGCCGGTGGCTTATACCGATGAGCATCTCCTTGAGGTGCTTGTGCTCTATCCCTGCCTTGTCGCCGGTAATTTCATAGGGTGTAATCTTTATCGTTTCATAATGCCAAAGCAGTAATTACAAGCAGATATTGATGTAAACTCCTCTTGGTGGCCCGATGGTTGCCAAGAGGTTTTTTTTACAAGGCATTGAAAGGCTGTGACGGAGTAAAGTAACTTGCCCGTAAACTCCTGGGGGTATAATGCTTACCATTTGTATTTTATTCTGCGGCAGTCTTCAACCTTATTCGTTCATTTATATTTTTAGTCAAGTCTTTCTTTTATGTTCTTTTGTTGGCCAAAAGAACGAAAAGCCCCGGCACTGTAAACACTCCTCGCTTATTCCCGTAAAGCAAAAGAGTTCAAGCTGTGATTTTAACGGTGCCGGTATCTCTTAGAAATTACAATTGTACGCTTTAAAGCACGCGACGTATGTCAATGAATGTTCATTGCAAAAGGTAATCCGGTTCTTTGGTACTTTCTGTCGCACAGAAAGTACATACGGCAAGACTACAGAAAGAATATAAGACGATTGAACAAGGTTAAAAACTGCGAACAAGCAAGTGTGGGTGGAGTTGTTTACACACAAAACGAGAGGATGTAATTTCAACAAAGTTAAAACTACAATCAATTTAATACATCACCCCCCCGGAGTTTGCAGATGAGCACTTCAAACCCTTCTCTCCTTGCTTCTCCGTGGAATAAAAAAAGAGATGGCGACCTTGCGGCCGCCATCTCCATTATAGTTCACTTTGTCAATTACTTAACAAGTACCTTTTTAGTCTCAATTACACCGTTGCTGTAAACTGTAACAACAATGTTGATGCCGTTTACAGGAGCAGGAATTGCGCTACCAGAAGGAGTGAAGTATGCTACTGAAACAACCTCCTCACCCTTAACTACGAGGTCGCCGATTGATGTAGTACCCTCAGCATCGTCAACGAAACGGAGTAACCAAGAAGATGCTGAACCTGCACCACCTGTCCAGTTAACGATATTGCCCTGACCACCGGCACCTTCGCCGTGACCTGCTGTGTGGAGTGGGTCTGAACCAACTGCATAGATAGTGTAGATGTTTGCCTGGAGAGGTTTAACAACGTAAAGAGCTGCACCGAAGTCATCGGCCATAGCAACCTGGGTTGTGCCACCACCTGTTCCTACATAACCGCTACCTGTAGCCTCACCAATTACATCGCTGTAAATCTTGAATACATTGTTCTCCTCGCCTGCAGGAACGCCAAGAGACTCTGGGTCGGTCTCACCGTCATACTGCTGGAACTGGAATACGAACTGTGCTGCCTCGTCGTTGTACTCTGCAGGAGCATCCATCCAAGAAAGACCATTCTCTGTAGCATAGATAGCCTTAACCTTGCCCTGCTGCTTGTAGTACTCTGCAAAAGCACTCTCGATAGCATACCAGTAATCGTTCTCAACCTGAACGCGCTCAGCATCCTGTGCCATTGTAACGTTTGCGTCGAATGCCTCAACAGCAGCCTGTGCATTCTCCTCGTCCTCGTTCTCAATAACAGCCTCTACTTCGTCGATAGCTGACTCAAGAGCCGCGATGTCGCCTGTGATGCAACCGGGGTCGTTGCCTACTACAAGACCAAGAGCCTCAAGAGTAGCAGGAATACCGTTTGCCCACAAGAGGTATGGGTCGTTCATTGAAACCTCGTAGATGTTCCACTCACCCTCGCCGTTAGCCTTGTTGAAGTGGAGGTAGTCACCTGCGCTGTAACCGTCACCGTTCTTGAACTCCTCGAACTTGCTGTGTGCGCTGAGAGCCTCAACGCCGTATGTAAACTCACCCGGGATTGCGCTTACGCAAGGACGACCTGCAAGGTTGCTGTCCCAGTCCATAAACACGAACTTGTTGGCGTTAACCTGAGCTTCCTCAATGTTTATTGAGTCATTCTCGTCCTTTGCGTTCTTCCAAGACCAAGAAGCACCAATCATATTATCCTCGATGTCGCTGTAGAGTACGAATGTGTTCTCAAGGTTGCCTGATTTTGCAATCTTGATTTCGGCAGCGTTTGCTGGATAAACAGTGAGGCCTGTGCTGTAGCTTGTGCTTGTTGTTGTCTCGCCTGTCTCCTCGTTTGTCTCCTCGTTGACAGTCTTGTTCAATGCCCAGTACTGTGCATTTGCCAAGCTGATGATGTTCCAGCCGTTTTCTGTCTTCTTGAACATATAAACGCAAGGATCGTTCAATGCCGCCTTGATGTTTGTGTGGTAAGGAGCTGTGCCGGCGTAGTAACGTGGAGCTGCGCTCTGTGTCTTAACGCGGAGGTTACCGCTGATGATGTAGATACCACCGTCCTTCAACTGTGCCTCATCGGTAATCTGTGTGCCGCCCTTAACTTCGTATGGGTTCTCACGGAAAATCAATGGATCGTAAGCCTCGCCATACCTTGTGATACATACTGTACCAGGAGCCAATGACTTGTTCTCACGACCGATAGTCTTGATGGTGAAGTTCTTGAGTGAGACACCCTCTGGGAACTTGATATCAAGGTATACATAGGTTTCTGGGTTCATTGTACCGTTACCCCAGATAGAGTGGTAGAATGTTGATGCATTATCATCGAATAGGTTTTCAAGTGAACCCTCAGATGTCTCCAATGAGTTTGTTGAAACATTCCCAACCGCAAGGGCAAGCTTTTTACTGTCGTTGTCAAGGATTTCAAGGATTTCAAGGCCTGAAAGTGCTACCATTGGGTAGTTTTTGTACTTACCGTCAGATGCAGCGTTACCAACATTGGTCTCGAGGAATGTCAAACGGATACCGTCAATAGCCTCGTTAAGAACAACGAGCTGCTCCCAATCGTAACGGTTGTTGTTAACCAATGTACCAAGTGGAGTCTGGTGTGGGTTCTCGGCTGTGTAAACCTTTGGCAATGTAACGAATGTAATCTTTGAAGCAAGGAATGCATTGACGTTACCCTCTACGCCGTTGATGAATGTCTTCATATCGGCGATATAAGAGTATGGGTCATCGTAAGCTGCATCATACAACTCGCTACCTGCTTCCGCAAGGTTCTGCCCAATGTAGGTGTTGTATGCCTCCAGGAGGTAGTAACCATCCTGTGGGTTTGTAGATGGAACCGAAAGGTCTTCATATTCAGCCTTGAGGTCCTCAATATATACATCGCAGAGCCACTCGATTTTTGAGTAAACGTATGCACCCATTGCCTGGTTCAAAGTCTCAACGTCCGCAAATACCTTCTCAACATCGGTGTATACGCCGTTTGCAAGGTTGTTCTCTGCCTCGCCAAGAACAATCATAAACTCATCGTATGCCTCCTCATAACCCTCAACAGCAACGCTGTCCATAAAGGTGTAGATGCTCTTGGCCTCCTTGATGGCATTGCGTACAGGGATTGATGTGTACTTCTCGGGGTAGTTCATTGTTACCTCGTAGAGTGACCAGTCGAATGCAAGGATGTATGCATACTGCAAACAGTAGGGATGACCCTCCTTGTAGAAATCGTAGCGCTCCTTGTCAACGTTCTTGAAACCACCGGTTGAAGGTGTTGCGCCAAGGTGGATTTCAACCTCCTCGCCCTCATACTCCATCATATAGCTCATCTCGAAACGGCCATCAACCTCCTCGATGTTAACGATAGCAGCATCGCTCATCTTGGCTGTCTTGCCCTGGCCACCGTTCGCGCCGTTCCAAGCATTGTCGCTTGGGTTCTTGCTGAGGAACTTGCCCTCTGCTACATAGTAGAGGTAGTAACCGTCCTCGGCCGGGATAAGCTGGATTGCATAAGAAGGAGCTGCCTCCTCGGCCTGAACACCGGGAGCCACAAACAATGGGCCGGGGCCTACATTAGGATCCTTTGTTGTCTGTGTACCGAATGCACCCTCTGTGCTGTTGTGGTTGTTTACGTATGTGTGGTACTCAACAGGAACATTGCTCTTCATTACAAAGTACTTGGCACCCTCGAGCTGCTCCATTGATGTAATCTCGTCGGCAACGGTGAATGCCCAGTCGCTGTAAGGAACATAGTCGACGCCGCCCTTGGTAAGACCAACGAGCAAAGGAGCGTTCTTTGGGTTGCCCGGACGCGCACCCCACTCGAGGATGAACTCGCTTACAGGAGCTGCGAATGTGAGCTCGAGGTGGTGGAAATCAGCCTGAGCACCTGTTCCGCTCCAGCAAGAGTGCCAGTAGTTGCCCCAGTTGCCGTCGTTCAACGCTGCAAGACCTTGACCGTCTGTGCTACCTGAAAGAGTGTTGTGATCAGCGTTTGATGTTGCTGTGTAAGGGATTACAGTTGTGCCGTCGGCAGCATAAACAACCAACTCGCTGAGAGCGGTTACAAAGTTGTTGCCGTTTGGCTTCTCACCGTTGTTGTTGAGCGCAACAGTGAAACGCAAGGTTGTCAATGGCTCGCTTGGAGTTATGACATCCGATTTGTAAACCTGGACGGTTTGCGTGCCTTTCTGCACGTCGTCGCCTGGAAGGCCGTCGCCGGCTCCAAGAGAAAGAGACCATCCCTGAGCATTGACGCCGGCAAATGAAGCCGCTGCCAAAGCAAGAGTCAGAAATAAATTTTTTCTCATAACGTAAAAATTAATAAAATAAAAAAATAAAAACTCTCAAATTTTGATGCTGTCGTTGTGTGGTGTGCCTAATGGGTTTGATGCCAATAGGTTACGCAATGTTGTTGTCTTGTGCTTACACAACTGCGGCATTTTATCACGCAAAGGTTGTGATATTTCTTTTAAATTGCAAGAAAAAAGTGTGAAAAATAAAAAGTTTTAGCATAAAATGAAAAAAAATGGGATGTGTACGGTGCATATAAAAAAAAGTGGTATATTTGCAAGGTTATACATTAATATATAAATGTATAGAGTTGTCGTGTTCTGTAAAAAAAGAATTTTATAACCTAAATTAATTTTTTAATATGAAACTGAAATCTTTACTTACAGCATTGTTTGTGATGCTTGCAACCTTTGCCATAGCGCAGGTTGAGGATGGAAAGGTCTACCGCATTGTGAGTGCCAAGTATGGCACAGTGATGTCGGAAAGTCCAATTCTGCACACACTTTCCTGTGCATCAAAAGGCACAGCTGCCGATTATCACGAGATGTGGCAGTTCGATGCTACCGATGACGGCAAATTTACTATCAAGAACGTCTACACACAGCGTTATGTGCAGTACGAGGCTGGTCGTAATGTGCAGTGGAAGACCGGACTGTCCGAGACTAAGTTTACTGTTACAGAGCATCCCTCATTGAAGGGTTATTATAACATCGACCTTACTCCTACAAAGAACTGGGGCGCACACTGCGACGGCAGTTCTAACATCGTACCCTGGAGTTATGGCGAGGGTGAAATATCCGGTACAGAGTGGACTTTTGAACTTGTAAACATCAGTGCCGACGAGATAGCTGATGCATCTGCCGCATATCAGGATTATGCCAAGGTTCTCAATAATGCCAATGCAATTGCTGCAAAGGTGGGTGGCCTCTTTGAGGACAATGCCTGCACTGTGCTCAAAGCCGAGTGGGCAGCAAAGAGCGATGCCGAGGTGCTTGCTGCATTGGAGGATGTTCCTGCCGACCTGCAGGATGTTGTTCTGAAGATAAAGAACAATGCTTGGGACAGCGTTACACGCGAGAAGGAGTTCCGCGTATATGACTACAAGCCATACAGCAACCCCGAGGTTTGGGCCGACAGATTGTTTACACGTCCTTATAACCGTATAAACAACCCTACCGGTATCAGCACAAGCGATTCAAAGAGCTTCATCTATGTGTTTGTTGAGGAGATTCCCGAGGGTACAACAATTGACCTTGCCGAGATGGCAAGCACCAAGTTCTGGGGTAACGACACACGCTTGAAGGTGGGATTGAACATTGTTCCCTGTGCAAACAAGGACGGTTCGCTCTACATCCGCTACATCTGTGAAACTGCTATCGACGGCAAGAAACTTGCCGACTATCCGACCGTCAAGGTACACGTTGAGGGTGGTTATGTGAACGGTTTCTGGAGCAAGGAGCGCGGTCACACCAACGAGGATTGGGTGTATATGCGCGACAATATGTTCAAGAACCCTACAGCGGTGCAGGCTGCCGGTGACCTCACAGTGCTCAACTTCCGCACATACGAGTTCCTCAAGGAGTGCCCCGACAACATCGAGGGTGTAATGCGCCTTTGGGATTTCTGGAACAGCCGTCAGAACCACTATATGGCTCTCGACTTGTATGACGAGTGGAGAAACAACAAGCAGCTTGCGATGAGTGACGACAACGGCTTTATGGATGCAAGTGCCTACCGTACACACTACAACAACAATACATTGAGTACAATTGTGAACTATGACCTGCTTGTTGCCGATGCCGGCAGCTCTTGGGGTCCTAACCACGAGATTGGCCACACCAACCAGTATGCGTTCCAGATTGTGGGTACATCCGAGGTAAGTAACAATGCGCTTACTAACTTTGCTATCTTTGACCAGGGTACACACGTGAGCCGTGGTAACAATATGGAGAACCAGATTCTCGATTTCGAGAACAAGATTCCATACGTTGTACGTGGTGAGGGTATGTATGGCTCAAAGCTGTTCAGTATGACACGTATGTACTTCCAGCTCTTCCTCTACTTCCACGCTGCAGGCAAGGATACTACATTCTATCCACGCTTGTTCGAGAAGTTGCGTTACGACCGTCTGCCTGGTTGGGCAACAGGTTCTTGGGACGAACTCGACGAGAACGGTTTCTACAGGAACTCTGTAGATGCTTCGAAAGACCAGTTGAAGTTTGCCGAGGCTTGCTGTGAGATTGCACAGATGGACCTCAGCGAGTTCTTCGAGGCTTGGGGCTTCTTCATCCCGATGAAGAATGCGTTTGTGGGCGACTATGGACACCACTGGGTTTACTTGCTCGAGGAGGATGCCAAGGCAAGCAAGGCCCGTATGCAGAAGTATGAGAAGAAGGGTGGCCACTTGATGTTCCTCGAGGACCGCGTGCGCAAATCGCCAAGAAAGAAGAGTCCGTTCAGCGACGGCACAGGCTATCGTGCAAACTATGCCGACTGGGACGGTGAAACTATCGGTTCTGTCGGTAACTTCGGTCAGTGGATGGATTACATCGACGAGACTGTGAAGGCTCAGGGTTACTACTATGCCGTTTCAAAGGGTAAGGTGGTTATCAAGGAGGCTGAGAATGCCGGTGGTGCGCTCGGTTTCAAGCTCTACAATGCCGAGACCGGCGAGTTGCTCTCTTATACCAACAAATATGAGATGAATATTCCTGTAACAGCAAGCGGTGCGACATTGAAGGTTGTTGCTGCGCAGGCCGACGGTACAGACTATGAAGTACCTCACGCTTCACAGGGCCCCGAGTCAATGCAGAAGGAGGCTCTTGACGGTTCATTGAAATCGGCAAGCGCAATCATCGCCAAAAAGGCTACAGCAAATACAATCGTAGGTTATTACTACCCCGAGGCTATTGCCGACCTTGAGGCTTTGCACAAGGAGGCAAACGCAGCCTATAAGGCCAACGATACAAGCAAGTACTCTTTTGCGGAGTGGAGTATTATGCTCGACGATGAGTGCAGCAAGGTTCTCAATAACGAGGATGCGCGTATCGCAATTAAGGAGGGTACTGTATTCACAATGAGAAGATTGTTGAATCCTAACAGAGGAGCCTATGCTGCGGGAGAGTATCCGGTGGCGGAGAAGAGTGATGCCAAAGGTAAAATCAACTGGACTATTGAGTATGCAGGTAAGGCCGGCGAGTATTATATGAAGAGCACTTCTACCGGTTACTATGTGACAAATATCAGTACTTCAAATGTTTTCCTTGAGTCAAAGAAACAGAGCGATGCTATCAAATTCACTGTAGGTTACACAGATGATGGTGGTGTGAACTTCATTACAGTTGATAATCCTGATTTGACAATGGGTCTTAGCGATGGAGGCAGTGTTACCGGTTTGCCTCTCAATGAGACCGGTGCAAAGTGGCGCGTGGATATTGTAGAGGATAATTCACTCGCATTCTACACTGCAACTGTAGAGGAGTTGATGGCCGAGGCCAACATAAAGATTACCGAGGTGCTGAACCTTGACAGCCTGCAGACAATGAACATCTTCAACGACGGTATCATTGTAAAGGACAACAACCTCAATACATACGCGTTGAACCTTTTGGATACATACTACGAGGTTACCGACAATGCCGAGGGTGCAGATGTTGTGCAGTTGCAGAAGTATGTGAACACTTTGCGCAAGCAGTTGGCCGACATTGAGGGCAAATATATTGTGACTACCCCAATCGTGACAAAGGGCGAGCGTGTTGTATGGTACTACATCATAAGCAACAAGAGCGAGGAATTCGCCAGCATCTATACAGGTACTCAGACAAGCCGCAAGGGCCGTGTTGAGATGAGCGAAGAGGTGACCGACGATGCTTTGTGGAGCTTTGCATCTACAGGCAAGGCGGGTGAGTACAAGCTCTACAATGCAGGTCAGCAGGGCTTTGCATACCGCCAGGGTACAAAGAATTACATCTTTACATCGGCCAAGGAGGATTACCTGCCGGTGACAATGGTGTACGATGCAAAGAATGGTGGTCTGTTGCTCACTGCTGCGGGCAAGAATATCTACGATAGTGGTACTGCAGTGCAGTTGTCTACTTCAAAGTCTTACTGGAGAGTGCAGATTGCCTTGATTGAGAACAACAAGGAGGTTTCTGATATTGTCACAGCTATTGAGGGTGTGCTTCCCGAGGCTACAGGCAATGCTGCTATCTATGACCTCAGCGGTCGCAGAGTGGAGAAACCTGTAAGGGGTATCTTCATCCAGAATGGCAAGAAGGTGCTGGTAAAGTAAATTGCCGCAAGGGCGCTCACAGGTGATGTGAGTTGCCGAAGATAAAATATTGAGCCACTTCACCGCGCGCGGTGAAGTGGCTCGGTTTTTCATTGTTACCTTATATATATACACATAACCCCGACTGTACTTGTTTTTTTATTTAAAAAACATTACTTTTGAAGCTGTAAATTAAGGAATTCTAAAATCTGATGATATGAAACTGAAAAATCTACTTTTATTGTTTTGTGCGCTGACGGTGTCGCTTGCTGTGAATGCGCAGTTGACAACAAACAACGCGCAGCGCTATTATGCCGAGTTCAAGCACTACTTTGTCGATGACATCTGTACCGAGCTTAAAGTGCCTTACTCTGCAATGACCGACGAACAGCTGCGCACCGCAATGAGCGCAATGCCCGAGGAACTTGTAAACATTGCCCTGAAGGTGAAGAACAATGCTTGGGGAAAGAATGAGAAGGAGTTCCGTATCGCGAAATTCAAGCCACAAACTGACCCTGTAGAGTGGGATGATTATCTTAATGTGTATACATACAGTCTTATGCCCTGCCCTGCCGGAATCATTGGTAACAAAGAGAATATAATGATTTTTGTGGGCGGTGAGGTGCCAAGCGGTGTCAGCCTTGGAGTCTACAAGGTGGCAGGCAATGACGGACACGGATTCCTTTACAATAGTTTGAGAGCAGGATTGAATGTCATTTCTATGCCCGAGGATACCGAAGCCAAGATGCTTTTTATCGAATACTATGCATATACAGATACCACTGAAACAAGCAAGCGACTTGCTGATTACCCCGAGATTTCAATGCACTTTGAGGGCGGTCACGTGAACGGTTACTTTGATGCCTCAAAACACGATGATGCATACTGGCGTGAGCTGCTTGCAGCACACAAGGCCGACAGTGTGGCAAGTTCTTATCCTGCAATACAGGTGGTGGGCGAGAGAGTGATGTTCCATATGACACGCAACGAGATTGCTGCTGTGTGCCCCAATACCATTACCGATGCCATTGGCTGGTGGGACGAGCTTGTGAAATTCGAGCATAAGCTTATGGGTGCAGACAAATACTACGACCGTTGGAACGACAGGATTATGGCTCGCAACGGTGTGGGAAGTTATATGTTTGCAACGCAAGGATATACATATTACGAAAACAGTACATTGCCCGAGATTCTTTCTTGGGAGGCCGTTTACAGCTCTCCTGGCCGCATTTGGGGCCCGGCACACGAGATTGGCCACGTTAATCAGGGTACTATCAACATTGTTTCGTGCACCGAGGCTAGTAACAACCTGTTTTCAAATGCTATGATTCACAATGTAGGAAAGACTACAACCCGCGGTGTGGGTGTCGCAACTTGCCGCGAGGATTATAGCAACAATACTCCGTTTCCTGTACGCAGTGATGTAATCGGTAAGTCAAGAATGTTCTTCCAGTTGTATCTCTACTTCCACGCGGCAGGCAAGGATACTACGTTCTATCCACGTCTGTTCGAGGCTTTGCGTCACGACAGGCTTAACAAGGGCCCACAGGATAACAGTTGGATATTCCAGACACAAGCTGTTGAGGACCAACTGAAATTTGCTGTGAAGTGCTGCGAGATTGCGCAGATGGACTTGAGTGAATTCTTCGAGGCTTGGGGTTTCTTTGTGCCGATGGAAAATACTGCCATCGGTGATTATAGCAACTATAATGTCAACCTTACAAAAGAAGAGGCCGATTCTGTGCGTGCTATTATGCAGCAGTATGAGAAGAAGGGTGGTCACCTGATGTTCATTGAGGACCGCATAAAGCCTTCGAAACGTGAGGATGGTGTTGTCGGCAATAGAATTGACTTCAACGAGGAGTTCGCCATTGGCAAGATGGGCAGCACAGGACAGTGGAGCGATTACATTGACGAGAGCGTGAAGGCACAGGGCTACTACTATGCAAGAACCCTGAACAATATCACCATTAAGCAGGCTGCCGATGCAAAGGGTGCTCTTGGCTTCAAACTGTACAATGCGCAGACCGGTGAATTGCTTGACTTCAACAACGAATATAAGCTCACTGTGCCGGTGGCGCAGGCGAATGCTCCGTTGAGGGTTGTTGCTGCACAGGCCGACGGCACGGATGCTGTAGTGCCCGATGTGGCCGAGAGTGATGACGAGGAGATGCAGCTCGAGGCTTTGAATGCGACTTTGTCGACAGTGAAGGGCCTTACAAGCAAGACTACCACAACAGGCAAGGAGATTGGTCACTTCTACAAGAGTGCGTTGACTGCAATTACTGCTCTCTACAACGAGGCGAAGGCTGCTGCCGATAACAAGGATACAAGCAAGCACAGCTACAAGGAGTGGATTGCTTTGCTCGAGAAGGAGATGCGTGCTTTGAAGAATGACCTCTCGGCCCGTGCTTACCTGAAGGAGCTTGACGTGTACACGCTCACCAACAGCGAGAATAGAAGCTATGGCTTGTGCTATGACAGATATGGTCTGGTTGGAAAAACTACACAGCAGATGGCAAATACGTCTCCAAACAAACGTTGGATGTTTGAGAGCACCGGTGTGTCGCATCACTATTACATCAAGAACCAGAATGGTTTGTATATAAATGACATTGCCAATATCGGCACGTCGTGCAGCGGTGATAGCAAGGAGGTGGCTTTGGTGTTCAAGGCAAACTATCTTGATGATGGAACGGTTTACTTTACCGTGCAGGGCAGCGGAAAGTATTTGGCATTGGATGTAAACAACTATAATATCGTAGCTTCGGATGAACTTGTGAAAGCTGCGACTTGGGGTATCCGCGCCGTAGAACTCAACAATACCGCTGTTGAGGAGGTTGAGATTGAAGGTGAAAACGGAGATGTGAAAGGTGAAATATATGACCTTGCGGGTCGCAGGGTGGAGAATCCTGCAAAGGGTGTGTATATTGTAAACGGCAAAAAGGTCTTTGTAAAATAAGGCCTGTGTGTTTTATACCAATTAAGGCAGCTCGAACGAGCTGCCTTAATTGGTATAAAGGTGTGTGACGGTGTGTTTACTTCTCTATAAGTTCCATCTCTTTCCAACGCTCTACAATCATCTCGCAGTCCTCGCGTGCGATACTCTCCTCTACATCGTATTCTGCAAGCAGCAGCGCTGTCATATCGTCGATGGTGAACGATGCCTTCTCTGTGAGGTTTTCCCACAGATAGGCGGCTGTCTCGTTGAGACTGATGATTTTGCTGTAGTCGATGTTCTCGGCTCCTGCCGGAACGATGATGTGTTCGCCACAGACGTTCTGAATTTCAAATCCTTTCTTGATTTTCATATTTTGTTGTTTTTAAATGTTTATATTCTGCGATAGATGGCCAAAAGGATGCGTCTGAAAGGGGTCAGTGCTTTCCACACTGCCGAGTAGAGCCTCCATTTGCGGTCGCCGGTGTCCACTCTCTTTCCTTTGCGGATGAAACCGTCGGCAAGGCCTATGATTTTGTCGTATGTGAAATCTTCGGTCATTCGCAAGGGGTTGCCGTCGCCACGCATTGTGTATGTGCCGTCCTTTATCCTGATGACACGGTGAAGGGCGTATGTGCGTTCACGCACTTCGGCAAGTACAACATCGCCAATCTTTGGCTCGCGTGGGGGGGTGAGTATTACTTTGTCGCGCCCATTTTCAAGGAATGGACGCATACTGAAACCGCGGACAACGAATGTTACGCTCTTTTTGCCTTGTTCGTTGAACATTCGTGTGATTTCCTGCATAAAAAGGTGGTTGTCGACCTTTTTTGTTATTATGCCCTCTTTCATAGGCCGAATGTGCTGCTTGAGAGTCGTGCGGCCTCTTCGTCGGGGCGGCAGAAAAGGGTGTGGACGGCTATGCGCTCAAGCAGCTTGGTGATGGTGCTGCAGATGGAGATGTGTATCTCCTTGTCGAACTTGAGTGTCGAACAGGAGCATAGCATTATGCCGAAGGCTGTGGGGATGTTCTCCTTGCGTATGCGGTTTATCTTCTCTTGCTCGATTGCTGCAATGCCGCCGATGGGGTAGTGGACATTCATATATATGGGGCGCTTGCCGCTCCAGGGTGAGCCGTAGACGATGGGGGTGCCGTCGGGTGAAATGCGTATCACCGGGTTGTCGTCGTTGATGAGCGTGCTGCCGCTGATGTACTCGACCCATTTGTTGCAGTGTGTGCTCTTGCCTTGTCCGCTTGCGCCAAGGAACATATATCCTTTTCCGCCGTTCTCGACGGTTGCCGAGTGCATAAGAAGTGTGGAGTGTGGCGCTGTGCACATTGTGAAGATGACCATCAGGGTGTTGTTGAAACCGAAGGTTACGTCTTCTTTGCTGCCTCTTGTGGTGATGGTGAAGTGCTTGCGCTTGTCGTCGCTCTGCATAAAGGCGCAGGGGTGGCCGTATTCGTTTATTGTCAATATCTGGTATGCCCCATTGTCCTGGCGGTAGACTTCGAACTTTGCACTGGGGCAGGGGAATGTCCCGACTTTGTTGCCGCGCCACGATGGCTGTATGCTGTTGTCCGATATTATTTCAAACAGCTGGTCATCGGTGCTCTCGCTCTCGAATGGCGCGAGATTGGGGAGTATGGAAAAAATATCGCCATCAAGCATTGTGATGGCAAAATTGTGCTTGGCTATGGTGAAATATCTTTTATGCATACATTTGTGCATTTTGAACCTATATGATTACATCTGTGTCTCTTTAATTGCAAATTTAGGAAAAACTAATGAATTATTCAATTGAATTAACAAGTTGTTTATTATTTTGTTTTTTCTTCGTATCTTTGCGATAGGCCGCAAGATGGTTGCTGCCGCAAATTTTGTGTGAAATGTCCTATTCTATTAACATACGTGGTGGGCTGATGGTGCTTGATAAGCCGGCGGTGATGGGTATTCTGAACATTACCGATGACTCTTTTTTTGATGGGTCGAGGATTGCCTCGCCCGGGGAGTTGGTGGGCCGTGCTAAGGCGATGCTTGATGACGGGGCTTCGATACTTGATATCGGGGCTTGTTCTACACGTCCCGGGGCTGCACCTGTGGAGCAGGAGGTGGAGCTGGCAAGGCTGCACGCTGCTCTTGAGGTAGTCGACAGGGAGTTGCCGGGGGCTGTGGTGTCGGTGGATACTTTCAGGGGGGCTGTCGTGCGTGAGTGCGTGGCGTCCCATAATGTGTCTATTATAAATGATGTGTCGGGCTTTGAATGGGATGAGGGTATGTTTGATGCCGTTGTCGGCTGCGGATTGCCCTATGTGCTCACTCATTCGGTGGGGTTTGCCGGTGAGGCTGTGGATTATGCGGATTTTATGCCTCAGGTGCTGCAGCGTCTTGCCGGGAAATTGTGGCAATTGAGGCAGGCCGGCGTTGCCGATGTTATTGTTGACCCGGGGTTCGGGTTCGGCAAGAGCGTGGAGCAGAACTACCGTATGCTGGCGTCGTTGCGCGACTTTGAGATGCTTGATGCGCCTTTGTTGGTCGGGCTCTCCCGTAAGTCTATGATAACGCGGCTGTTGGGTATTGAACCGGGTGATGCTCTGCCTGCGACGACGGCTCTTAATGTGGTTGCTGTGAGAAATGGGGCAAATATACTGCGTGTGCACGATGTGAAGGAGGCGGTGCAGGCTGTCGAGCTTGCCAGGGCAATTGGTTTTGATAAATAGTTCTTTTAATCCTATATATATATAATTGGAATGTTTTTTGATTTTACGATAAAGGATGTTGTAGACATCTTGCTTTTTGCGTTGTTGCTGTACTACTTGTACAGGCTTATGAAGGATTCGGGCTCTCTGAACATTTTTGCGGGAATAATGATATTCCTTTTTGTGTGGGTGCTGGTGTCGAAGATTCTTGGTATGCGCCTGTTGGGGTCGGTATTCGACCAGATGATGAATGTGGGTACAATTGCTTTGGTGGTTATTTTCCACGAGGAGATACGCAATTTTTTCAAAAGTCTTGGTTCGCGCCGCTATTTCAAATATCTGTCAACGATTTTTTCACGCAAGAGTGATGATGATGCGGGTGATGCTATGGTGATGCCTGTGGTGATGGCTTGCATAAGTATGGCGCAGCAGAAGGTGGGCGCGCTGATTGTAATCGAGCAAAAGGTGTCGTTGGATGATGTCATAACAACCGGTGAGCCTATAAATTCTGATATAAGCCAGCGTCTTATCGAGGCTATATTCTTCAAGAATGCTCCGCTGCACGATGGTGCTATGATTATACGTGGTGGGCGAATTGTGGCGGCACAGTGTATTCTGCCGGTGTCGCACAATCTCAATATTCCAAGACGCTTGGGCTTGCGACACCGCTCGGCAATGGGTGTTTCTGAAATTTCGGATGCTATTGCTATTGTGGTTTCCGAGGAGACTGGCAGCATATCTGTTGCACGGAACGGGAAGTTCTCCTTGAACCTTGATGCTCATAAATTGGAGCAGTTGCTGTCGGCGCAAAAATTAAACTGATAATAAGCGAGGCGGGCTAAAACGGCTCTTGTGTTGTTGCGCCGGCCCTCGATTTGCTCTTTGCCCCTGTGATTTGTTTTTTTCGGGGCTTGGCAAGTCTAAAATATTCCTATTTTTCATTTTTTTTAACGAGGGTGGCCTTTTATTTTTGGGTCATCCTCGTTGTTTTGTCTGTATGGCTTTTTTGTCTCAGAAAAAAGTGTAAAAATGCTGTTTTTTTAAATTGTTGAAAATCAACGATAGAAAAAGTGTTATCAAAAAAAGATGATTTTTTATTGAAAAAAAAGATGGAAATGTTTTGCCAGTTCAAAAACTTGCCTTACCTTTGCACTCGCTTTCGGGAAGCAACGCGGCAACGCGGCGCTGAGCGACAGCGACGATAGATCCTTGACAACATTCCATTACAGACAAGCAGTACAACCCTGTTTCTT
>JAFYWV010000061.1 GCA_017546505.1 Bacteroidaceae bacterium | reverse complement strand
TTCATCCTGAGCCAGGATCAAACTCTTCGTTGTAAATTATATCTGTGAATACCAAAAGGTATCAACTTGTCAAAAATTGTTTGTACTGGCCGGAATAAATATTTTCAAATTATTGACGGTTCGTTTTTCGTTCCTTACGCTTCTTGCTTCAATAAAAAAAATCAAAGCAAGGTTGTACTGCTTGTCTGTAATGGAATGTTGTCAAGGATCTATCGTCGCCGTCGTTCAGCGCCGCGTTGCCGCGTTGCTTCCCGAAAGCGAGTGCAAAGGTAAAGCAAATTTTTGAACCTGCAAACTTTTCAAAGAGTTTTTTGTTAAAAAAGCGAGAAAAATTTAATTACGCATCAAAAACTGCGCAATTATATTAAATTCTTGACAAATTTGTTAAAAACCTCTTTCAAAAAAAGAGAAAAAGTTTGCAAGAGTTCTGCCGCCGAACATTAAAGTTGCAGACGTTTGCTTTACTGTTGCCCGGCTAAGTTATGCACTTTTTTATTACAAACAAAATTTTCTTATCTTTTTTTGCGAAAAAAAGAAAAATTTTCCATTTTAGTCAAAAATGGAGCAGTTTTTAAAACAACACACAGAATACAGCAAAATCCATCTCGTACGCGTTTGAAATAACGGATAGACAAAAGCCCTGCCCAACAAAAGCAGAACAGGACCTTATATTATATATAGTTGTATGGAAGGAACACTACTCCACCAACACAACTTTTACGGGATTCAAGCCCGATGGAATTGTATGCACAAGCATTCCGTCGGTGTCGTACAGATAGGTATCGCCATCATTGATATAATCGGATGATGTCACGCACACATACTCACCCGCCGCGCAAACTTTATAAGGAGCAGGCAGAAACGCCTCCTTTATCCAGGGTGAGTCAACATCCCCATCCTTGACGCCATAAGAGAGATAGGTCACAGTTGCATTCCAGTTCTCGTCATAAGCAGAGTAGAAACCATAGAGACGGTTTGAATTATAGCAAAACTCCGTCATATTGGAGCACTCCTCTACAACCGACGCTTTTCCATCGGCCGAAATACGCTGCAACGTGCCGGGTACATCATAGTAATTTCCATAAGAAGCCACATAAACAACATCACCTGCAGTAGCAACAACCGCAGGATTGCAAGCAACCTCTATCGTACCCACCCCCTCAAACGTAGCAAGGTCAACTACAGAGACCGTCTTGTCATACCCAACAGCTGTATTATAATCCATACCACCTGAATTTGCGACATAGAGTTTTCCCCCACAGACCGCAAGCTGTTCGGGGTTACGCCCCACTGCAACCATTGCATCCACCTCAAGAGTAGCCGTATCGATGCGGGCCACATTTCCATCATAATATGTCACATAAACCTTGCCACCGCTGGCTGCAAAATAACGGGGCTGAGCGGTGCAGTTAATCTGTTTAAGAGATTTTGCATCGAGCGAAGTAATTTCAATGGTAGATTCCCCCGCAACAGCAATGTACATTTTGGAGCCATATACAATTATGTCATTCGCAGTATTTCCAAGGCCACGACCATTCTGCAACTCGAAATAGTTCTGCACCGCACTCCCTGTCGCCAGGTCATATTTAGTCAAAGACGAATTGTTGCTTTTCCAATCGCCCGAATTGAGAACGTAACACACACCGCCGGCACCACCCAACGATGGAGCATCGGGCTGTTCGTCACCGTTGTCACACGCCGCAAAAGCCACTGCAGCCACAAGCAAAATAAAATTCTTAAAAGTTTTTTTCATAGACTCATATATTTAAAGGTAAGTTAAAAATCCACACGTGCCGAAAGCCGCCATTGAAAGCCGGGCATCGGATAGTTCTTAATAACCTCGTACTGCCGGTTTGCGACATTGAGCAGTTCGGCCTGAAGGCGTAGCTTCACTCCTTTGAAAGAAAAACTACGGTTCAAAGAGAAACCATGTTCAATATAGCCCTGCATACGATTCTTCACGGTATTCTGCGGCAACATATAACGCTCGCCCACCGCCGATAGCAGATAGGAAACGTTGAGTATCGGATTTTCAAGCGACATTGTCAACGAGCCAGAGTGACGCGGAGTATAGGGCAACTGATGACGAAAATTCTTCGCAGTAGCATCAGTCACATCCACCGCATATTGACAGGAGTAGTTTGCATCAAGCAGCAACCCGACCTTTCGCGTAAGTTTCAGCCTCAAAGAACCCGAAGCATCGACACCCCAGATATCAGCCTCACCAAAATTCATCATCCTCCACACATACATAGTGGGCAGGGCCACAATCTTGTCACGCACATTGTTATAATAGCCATCCACTGACAAAGTGATATTTTTAAAGAAGCCGTCACCTACAAGATAAAGAGTTGCGCCGATATTACATTGTGTCGCCTTCTCCGGTTTCAGTCCTACATTTCCAAGACGCAGATAATACAAGTCGGCAAATGTAGGTACACGAAAAGCATCCTTGACCGAAGCACGCAGATGAAGGATATCATTATCAAAAGGAGAAACCGCAACGCCAAACGACGGAGAGAGGCGGAAAAATGAAGCCCCTCCATCACCACCTTGCACCTTATCAACAATGGAGGTTGCCAACAGAGATGCCGAGAATTTAAAACAAAGCAGTTCATACTCGGCAGCGGCAGCCACCCACAACGAGAAACGACGAGGAGATTTGCTATTCTCAAAATTATTCTCCAAGGCTGTATATGCCACATCGGCAGCCAAAGAGAGATTAAAATTTGAAAACGGAACATAGCCGGCAGCCAAAGAGGCATAACACTCGTTCTGGATATTGACATCAACCTGCTCGCCGGAGCTGTAATTAGAATTCACTTCGCGATAGCGCGAAAAATTGTAATCATATTTAAACAAAGCCTGCAAACGCCAATCATCACCAAGAGAAGACACATACCTTGCTTGCGCAAAAGCATTCCTGTTCCACAACCTTTCACGGTTTCCTTTATTATAGAAGTTTGTTGCACCAGGCAGGCCGCGCTCCGAGGAGTAACAATAAACCTTTGCATCCAGCTTTCCGCCCCCCAACCACACATCAGCATTAGCCTCGAGCATAAAGGCATCTATGTCGCTGTCACGACGTATTTCACGTGTAGCAAGACTTGAATTTACAAGCGTGAAAGGATACATACCGTCACTTCTCAGATAATTACCATTGAAAGTAAGCCCCCATTTCCCGGCAGGCTTATAACGATGATAGAATGAAGCTGCCGCATAACCGAAAGCACCACCCTTGATTTCAACATCAGTCGTCGTTGAGTCTCCGGTGAGGGTACAGAGCGACAGCAAAGCCGACGCCGAATACACCCGGGCACTGCGCAAAGAACCATCACTCCCCTGCCCCACAGCCAACGTGACAGCAGAGAGGTTACTCAACGGGAAACGCCCAAGGTCGACCACCCCGCTTTGAGCGTCGGCCACCATCACACCATCATAGCTGACAGCCGTGTGTTTAGCGCCCATTCCGCGCACCGAAACAGTCTTGAGCCCACCTGCTCCACCATAATCGCGCACATTGACACCCGACATATACTTAAGAGCATCAGCCACCCCATCAAAACCCAAACGCATAATATCATTGCGCGAAACACGCTGTAAAGGCACTGCTGACGTCACATTCTGCGGCAACACCATCTCAACAGCATCAATCTCGGGGAGGAGATACTGCAATGTGTCAGGCTCTTGAGCCGTCACCGCCACATACGGAGCGAGTGAAAAGCACACGAAAAGGCAATAAAAAAAACGTAACATAAACACAATTTATAAAAACCTTTACCCGAGGTCTTTTATAAAACATAATGGATATGGCAGGTTTTCTGACTTGTCCCCCAAGCACCTTCCCACTCACACAGGAGCAGTGGCTAATGAACGCTTGGATTTCAATGAACTTACAGCTACGGGTATAGTTCCGGACTCTAACCGGATTCCCTTTTACCAACCCCACCGTCGGTGGCGGTTGCACCATAATCCGAGTGCGAAGATAAGAATATTATTTGCAAACAGCAATAACCGTATGCAAAAAAACAGTAAAAAAAATGGCGACACTTATGAAAGCGTCGCCAAACATTGTATCTAAAGCTAAATTATTCAGCCTCTGCAACAACAGTGAAAGGAACTTTAACGGTAACCTCTTTGTGCAACTTAACAGTAGCCTCGTAAGAACCAATCTCCTTAACTGCAGAAACAACAATAATCTTGCGGTCAATCTCAAGACCAAGCTTTGCAAGTTCCTCAGCAATCTGGATAGCACCTACTGAACCGTAAACAGCACCTGTAGCGCTCACCTTTGTAGCGATTGTCAAAGAAACACCCTCGAACTTAGCAGCAAGAGCCTCAGCATCGGCCTTAATCTTAGCCAACTTGTGAGCGCGCTGACGCAAATTCTCGGCAAGTACCTTCTTTGCAGACTCGCTTGCAATGATTGCCTTACCTGTAGGAATCAAATAATTACGGCCATAACCGTCCTTTACCTTAACGATATCGTCTTTGTAACCCAAGTTGATTACATCTTCTTTCAATATAAGTTCCATAATTATTCCTCCTATTATTTCATCATATCAGTAACAAAAGGCAGCAAAGCCAAGTGACGTGCACGCTTAACAGCCTGCGCAATACGACGCTGGAACTTCAAAGAAGTACCTGTGATGCGACGTGGGAGAAGTTTACCCTGCTCGTTCAAGAACTTCTTCAAGAACTCGGGATCCTTGTAGTCGATATACTTAATACCGTTCTTCTTGAAACGGCAATATTTCTTCTTCTTGACATCCACTGTAGGAGGAGTCAAATATCTGATTTCTGAAGGTGTCTGTGCCATAATTAGTTCTCCTTATTACCTTTTAAATTTCTTCTCTTGGCAGCATACTCTGCAGCATACTTGTCCAATTTAACTACCAATGAGCGAATAACGCGCTCGTCGCGACGATACTGCAACTCTAACTTAGAGATAACCTTAGGCTCTGCGTTGAACTCGAACATTACATAGAAGCCAGTGGTCTTCTTCTCGATGGGGTAAGCAAGTTTCTTAAGTCCCCAATTCTCCTCATTGACAATCTCAGCACCTTCAGCAGTGAGAATGCCTTTGAACTTCTCTACCGCTTCCTTCATCTGAGCATCAGACAAAACGGGAGTCAAAATGAAAACGGTCTCGTATTGATTCATTTTTAATTAATAAATTGGTTAAACAATCGTTTTTATTAAACGCGGGTGCAAAGATAGACATTTTTTCTTAAACACAAAAGACATTAAGCATCTTTTTACAAAGAACATTGGAAAAACAGCAACAAACAAGTGATAAATGCGAAGTTCATTCCAACATTTTCAAAGCCACAGCAGCATATACTCGAATTTGAGTTCAAACACCCCGCAAAACAGATATAAAAAACCTATTTGCTGACACCTTGAGAGTATAATACAAGCTATTTATACATTATTTACACCCCGAAGCATTTATTTTTTACAAAAAAATTTCGTTCTCTAAATATTTATGCGTTTCTTTGCAAAAGGAATATAACAAAAAAACATATAGCACTATGGCAAAAAAGATTCAACTTCTTGGATTAGTTCTAATTATCATCGGCGCAGTCCTCATTTCATTGAGTATGACCTTGGCGTGGAACAACTACAACGCTGTAAGTTTCGGTTCTGTGGCATTGATTATCGCAGGACTTATAACATACGTCTACGCCGGCAAGAAGGCTATCAGCGATGATATCAAAAAGTAAATAGAACTAATCTGAAATTAAGTTCTTAATTGACGATGAATAAAAAAGCACCCCAAGA
>JAFYWV010000060.1 GCA_017546505.1 Bacteroidaceae bacterium | reverse complement strand
CAACCGCCTGCGCTTCTTGCGCAGGCGGTTGACTGTTATAAACACACCGTATTTTAAGTTAAATTATATTATATGTATGTTCTACCGGAAAAAAGCATTATCTTTGTAAGGTTGCAAACAGACAAAAGCCCACGACATAAAAGGCGGTGGGCAAAAAACAAAAATTTATGAAGGCATACGTATTTACAGGACAAGGAGCCCAGTTCAGCGGAATGGGAAAGGAACTTTACGACACCAATCCCGTTGCAAAGGAATATTTTGAAAAAGCAAACAACATATTAGGTTTCCGCATAACAGATATAATGTTCTCCGGCAGTGACGAAGAGTTGAAACAGACCAAGGTGACACAACCGGCAGTGTTTATTCATTCTGTAATCTCGGCCATAGCCCAAGGCGATGATTTCAAACCCGAGATGGTTGCCGGGCACTCACTTGGTGAATTCTCGGCACTCACCGCCGCAGGAGCACTTACCTTTGAAGATGGTCTACAGCTTGTATACAAACGGGCTTTGGCAATGCAAAAGGCCTGCGAAAAGCAACCATCTACTATGGCTGCAATACTAGGTCTTGACGATGAAATTGTTGAAAAAATCTGCAAAGAGGTCAACGACAACGGCAATATCGTACAGGCAGCCAACTACAACTGCCCGGACCAGGTAGTCATCTCGGGAAGCATAGAAGGTGTCAACCTTGCTTGTGAGAAATTGAAGGAGGCCGGAGCAAAACGCGCCTTGCCACTGAACGTCGGCGGAGCATTCCACTCCCCTCTTATGCAACCGGCACAAGAGGAGCTTGAAGCAGCCATCACTGCCACAAAGTTCTCCACACCACGTTGCCCGGTATATCAGAATGTCGATGGCAAACCCTACACCTCACCACAGGAGATAAAAGCAAACCTCATAGCACAGCTCACCTCGCCGGTGCGTTGGACAAAAACAATACAGCAGATGATTGCCGACGGAGCAAGCGATTTTGTCGAGTGCGGTCCGGGTAACGTACAAGAAGGATTGATTAAGAAGATTAAAGCCGCAATAGGCGCATAACATAAAAAAAACTAATAAGTAAAAATGTCACGAATAATAATTTATCAACTACTGCCACGTCTTTTTGGCAACAGCAACGCACAATGTGTAACAGGAGGAACAATCGGCCAAAACGGTTGTGGCAAGTTCAATGACATAACCCCCAAAGCCCTTAAAGCAATACGCAGTTTGGGCGCAACACACGTTTGGTACACAGGAGTGATAGAACACACCACCCGTACCGACTACAGCAAATTCGGCATAGCTACAGACCATCCCGCCATTGTACAGGGCGAGGCAGGTTCTCCCTACGCGATAAAGGACTACTACGACAACGACCCCGACCTTGCAGTCAATGTCGACAAACGTCGCGAAGAGTTCAAGGCCCTCATCGACCGCACCCACAAGGCCGGGATGAAGGTTATAATGGACTTTATCCCCAACCACGTTGCACGCCACTACTGCAGCGACAACACACCCAAAGGAACATACAGTTTTGGCGAGCACGATGACAAGAACACCTTCTTTGTGGGACACAACAACTTCTACTACCTTGGAGAGCACTCATACGGCTGCAACATCGACGCCAAGGACTGTGCTGACGAGGAGTACACCGAAAGCCCACTGCGCGCGACCGGAAATGACTGTTTCGGTTCTCCCGGCCGCAACGACTGGTACGACACCGTCAAGCTCAACTATGGCATAGACTACAGGACCGGCAACAGACGTTTCTCACCGGTGCCCAACACGTGGGTGAAGATGCTCAAGATACTGCAATACTGGGCATCACAGGGCGTTGACGGTTTCCGTTGCGATATGGTAGAGATGACCCCGGTTGAATTCTGGAGTTGGGCTGTACCCAAGATAAAGGACGAATACCCCGGAATGCTCTTCATTGGCGAGATATATCAACCACATATATACCGTTCATTCATCAAGGAAGGACATTTCGACTACCTGTATGACAAAGTAGGCCTTTACGACACTTTACGTGCGGTTATGAACGGACAGACATCGGCAAACGCCATCAGTTATCCACTGCAAAGCACTGCCGATATACGTCACAATATGCTCACATTCCTTGAGAACCACGACGAGCAGCGCATAGCGTCCGACTTTTTCGCAGCAAAGGCAGAGCGCGCACTTGCAGCACTCATAGTCTCTGCAACAATCGACACACAACCCTTTATGCTCTATGCCGGACAGGAACTTGGTGAACGGGGAATGGACAAGGAGGGCTACAGCGGTGTTGACGGGCGCACAACAATCTTCGACTATTGGAGCGTTGACACATTACGCCGCTGGAAAGGCAACGGAAACTACGATGGGGAGGAACTCACCGGTGAGGAGAAAGAATTGCAATCATTCTATGCACGTTTGCTGAACCTCTGCAACAGTGAAGAGACACTCTGCAGCGGACAGTTCTACGGCCTGCAATATGCCAACCCACACAGCGAGCAGTACGACAGCAATCACATCTTCTCATACCTAAGAGGTACAGATAAAGAGCTGACACTCATTGTCACCAACTTCAGCGAGAATGAAAAGATGTGTGGAGTAACAATACCCGAGGAGGCATTTGCCTATTATGGAATAAGCCACAACAATTCCACACACAATGCTGTTGAATTATTGACAAACGAGCTGTTGCAACTGCCACTCAACCCCAGTGACAAAATTGAGGTAAAAGTCCCTGCAAACAGTGGAGTAATAATCAGATTCAACATATAATTATGAACAGGATACTCTTGTCTATTGTGCTTCTTATAGGCTGCATCCCCACATACAGCCAAACAGAGCTCAACGACAGCATAATCGAACACATAGTAAAGAATGAACGCAGATATTTCGATGAGATAACCGAGATATACAACAGCAACGACCCAATGCTGCACGTTGACGACGTTGCGCTCGTATACTACGGACAAGCCTTCCTGCCACAATACAACCCGGGGAAGGACGAAAATGAAAAAGCGCTCAAAAAACTATACGAGGGAAAGAGGTACAACGAAATCTACAACACAGCTAAAAAGATACTCGCATACAACCCCGTCAGCCTTAACGCGCTGTTCAGCATATACATCGCATCAAAGGAACTCGGCAAGGACCAGGAGGAGTGCCTCTCCTATCTGAAGAAATACCAAAACATCATTGATATGATTTGCCGTTACGGCAATGGCAAAAGTAGCGAGACCCCATTCCGCATAATCACCCCCGACGACCAGGAGTATATTATGTTCGGAAAGCTACAGATTGAAAATGTCATATCACAAACGCTCGACACCGAGACACAATGCAACATAGTCACTGTAAAACCATCGGGAAAATTTACCGGACAACGCGTATATTTCGACATCAGCCTGTTCCTCTCGCAAGCATCAAGAGAATAACTGCAAGCACCATAAAAGAGGGTGGCCCAAAAGTAAATTGGGTTGCCCTCTTGCTGTTGAGGTTTGAATAAAAAGAGCAGTTTTACACACCACCCTCACCATCCTCTACACTATGAAATACATCAAACAGTTTGAGATTATATTGGCAATATCGCTGATAGGCGAACTGCTTAACCGTCTCATTCCACTGCCCATCCCTGCAAGCATCTATGGGATGCTAATCCTCTTCACAGCATTGTGTTGCGGACTCATAAAACTATCAGCCGTAAAGGAGACCGGACATTTTCTCATACAGATAATGCCAATGATGTTCATTCCCGCAACTGTAGGGCTGCTTGAATCGTGGGAGATTATGCAAGGCTTTCTAACAGCAATTATTGTCATAGCCCTTATATCGACAGTGCTTGTCATTTTGGCATCTGGGCACGCCACACAATTCATCATCAATCTAAAGAAAAAGGAGAAACAGCAATGAAAGAGATTTTAGGCAACTCACTATTCTTTGGAGTCGGCATCAGTGTCGGGACATACATTCTTGGCACAATAATAAAGAGAAAAGTCAACTTTTTCCTTTTCAACCCGCTGCTGCTTGCAATAACAATGACAATAGCCACACTGCTTGTCACAGGCATTGAATACAGTGATTACAATAACGGCGCAAAATACCTGAGCTACCTGCTCACCCCGGCCACAGTCGCCCTTGCAATACCACTCTACGAGCAAGTGACAATACTAAAGAAAAACCTCACCGCAATACTCATTGGAATTGCCTCGGGGGTGCTCACAAGCGGATTTTCAATCTTTGCAATGGCCTTGCTCTTTGGGCTTGGACATACAGAATATGTTACCCTGCTCCCTAAATCAATAACTACAGCCATCGGCATAGGACTCTCACAGGAACTGGATGGATACGTAGCCATCACAGTATCGGCAATTATGATTACCGGCCTTTTCGGCAACATCGCAGGCGGCCTGCTATGCCGCTTATTAGGCATCAAGGACCCCATAGCTAAAGGCATAGCAATTGGTACAGCCACACACGTTATGGGAACAGCCAAGGCTATGGAACTAGGAAAGATTGAGGGGGCAATGAGCAGCCTCTCTGTTGCAGTCGCCGGCGCAATGACTGTTGGAGCAGCAATACTTTTTCAAGGGTTGATATAAATTTATCCCTACTTTTTGTGGCTCACCTGCAAACTCCGGGGGGGAGCTGTTGATGTGTTAAATCGATTGTAGTTTTAACTGTCATTTTTGGCTCAGTAGAAAATTAGTGTGGGTATATAGTATCTTTAATTGGAAGGATTGGATCAGTAGCAAACCATTATTGGCTTCGTTTTTTGCTCGCCATAACATTCTACGGCAGTCCTCAACCTTAATTGTTCACTTGCATTTTCTTCAAGTCTTTGACAACATGCGCTAATCGTGACCCGCACGGCACAAACTATGTCTGTGCTGCGTGCGACCTATCACTGCACATGTTATCGATTTTGTAAACAAAATTCTTCACGTGCTTTTTGCCGCTCAAAAAGCACCAAAAACGCCCGGCAGAGACAAAATCAGTCGTTTGTTCCTTCTGCTCGCGAGTTGCTTTGCAACATCCCTCGGCCAAACTGGGTGCTAAAGCACACTCCTTTGGGGAGCTAAAGCTCCCGTCGTCGCAAACATTGCTCGCCCGCAAT
>JAFYWV010000008.1 GCA_017546505.1 Bacteroidaceae bacterium | reverse complement strand
GTTGCATTTCGTAGCGGTTGTCTTGTCGCTCGAAGGTGGCGGTAAGTCCTGTGTTTACACGGTCTATGTAGTGTTCATCTATCAAGGCTTGCACTTTGTAGGCTGTAAGGTCGTTTATCTGTCCAATGTTCATGCCTTGTGTCAGCGACTGCCCTAGTGCCACATCCAACATTCCTACTTCGCCATCTATAGGTGCTTTTATCTTTAGATTTTCCACTCGTTCACGCACAAGGCGTATGTTCAGCATCATGGATTGTAGGCTTTCTTCCATCTGCTGCACCTGACTGCTGCGGTATAGCGAGTCTTGTTTTTGACGTTCAAGTATAAGATGACGTTTGTTTTTTGCCAGCTCGTAGTTCTCTTTGCTTTGTATGTAGTCTTCTTTGGCAATGAGGTTGCTTTGGTATAGCTCTTGGTTTTGGTTGTAGGCACGTTCCATGCGGCTCACCTCTATGTCTAGTTGCAGCTTTTCCTGTCTTAGCTGCAGGCGTTCCTGTTCCATCGATATAAGGGTGTTTCGCAGTATGTTTTGTTTCTCTGCCAAGTCGGCTTCGGATTGTAATATTTGCAGCGACAGCGAGTTGTTGGTCATCTCCAATATCACGTCGCCTTGCTTTACTGCAGTGCCTTCTTCGCACACTATGCGTTCTACCACACCGCTTTCCAATGGCGATAGTTGCACTGTTGTGAGGGGTTGCACTGTTCCGCTAAGGCGTGCATAGTCGTTAAATTCGCCATGCTGTGCAGTGGCAATTGTTAGTGTTGAAGCGTTTACGCGTAAGGTAGAGACATCGTCTCTAAAGATAAGCCACAACACAAACACCGCAAACACAGCTGCTAATGCGTATGGTATGTTCTTTTTCCTTACTATGGCTCGCCAGCCTTTTGGTTTTTCTCTTTGTATGTCCATTTTGTCTGTATTAATTTCAAAAAATCTATTTTTACGTTTCTTATCGGGTTATATCCGACTATAAATTGTTAAAATCTCTGCCTTTTAAAGCATAAAGTTTCGATGTTATTTTTATTGTTTGTAAATGATTGATTTTCAATCACTGTATTTTCTCTTTGTGAAGACTCCAATCTTCATGTCTGAAGACTCCAATGTTCTCCCGAGAAGACTCCAATGTTAACGCGAGAACATTGGAGTCTTCTCAACACATCTCTCCAATGGTTGTTTTTGAATACTGCAATTCTTAAAATATGGCATCATAATTAAAACTTTTTCACTATTGTGAAACATCTATTTTCTTATCAAAGGTATTCCGCTGTAGTACTCCACCATTCGGCATTCCATACCGTATTTTAGTTTTGTGTGCAAGCAGTCAAGTTCGGCTTGCAGCACTGTGGTTGCTGCTGTTTGCAGGTCGGCAAAGGTGGCAATGCCTTTTTCGTATTTGGTGGCAATGCCTTCGTAGGCCAGTTTGGCTGCTTCCAGTTTTCGTGTTGCACTATAATATTGTTTTGCGAGTCCTCGCATTTGTTGTACAGCTGTTGTAATCTCGGCTGTCAGTTGGTTGCGAGTTTCTTGCTCGTCAAGTTGTGCATTGTGCCATGCATTGCGAGCGTGCACTACCTGTGTTTTTCTATCAAGGTTTGAAAATATCGGTATCGACAAACTTAATTGTATATACCCTCCTTGGTTGTTTTTCACTTGCAGCCAAAAAGGATTGTATGCCAAAGGGTTTTCGAAGTTGGTAAAGTAGCTTGTGTTGAAACCACCATATAAATATATAGTAGGCATATAACTACCACGAGCCTGCTTGTATTGCAATTTGCTGTGCTGTGTATATAGTTCGGCTGACGATATTTTGCTGTTGTGTTCCATAGCGTATGCGGTTACACTATCGGCTGTTGGCATGTTGTAGGCAAGTGCAATGTTGGTATCTGTGGTTATAGTCAATTCCAAATCTTGAGGATAATTCATTATGTTTCGC
>JAFYWV010000059.1 GCA_017546505.1 Bacteroidaceae bacterium | reverse complement strand
GCAGCTACCAACTGACCCTTCTTACGGATAATCTCGATAGCCTTGTCAAAATCGCCCTCACCCTCGGTCAAAGCGTTCTTGCAGTCCATCATACCAGCTCCTGTCATTGAACGGAGCTTGGCAATATCAGCCATTGTTACAGCCATAGTATTTTTTGAATTTTAAAAGTTAATGAATAAAAGTGAGATTACTCTGCAGCAGCCTCTGTTGCCTCCTCTGCCTTAGCAGCGCGTGCCTTTGTTGTGCGGCGACGTGGAGCCTTCTTTGCCTCAGCGTTCTCCTCGTTCTCCTCTGTGTCAACCTTCTCTACCTTACGCTCCTCGAGACCCTCGGCAATAGCAGCACAGCAAGCGTCGAGGATAACCTCTACTGACTTTGTTGCATCGTCGTTAGCTGGGATTACGAAGTCGATGTCATTAGGATTAGAGTTTGTATCAACGATTGCGAATACGGGGATACCAAGACGGTTAGCCTCGTGAACAGCAATGTGCTCCTTCATTACGTCAACCACGAAGATTGCTGAAGGAAGACGTGTCAAATCTGCGATAGAACCGAGGTTCTTCTCGAGCTTAGCACGCTGACGAGAAATCTGAAGAATCTCACGCTTTGAAAGGTTTGAATATGTACCGTCTGTTGTGAGCTTGTCAATTGTTGCCATCTTCTTCACAGCCTTGCGGATTGTGGGGAAGTTAGTCAACATACCACCCGGCCAACGCTCAATAACGTAAGGCATACCTACTGACTGTGCCTTCTCAGCAACAATCTCCTTGAGCTGCTTCTTTGTAGAAACGAACAAAATTTTCTTGCCGCCCTTTGCAATCTGCTTCAAAGCCTCAGCTGCAGTCTCAGTCATAGCAGCTGTCTTGTGCAAATCGATGATGTGGATACCGTTACGCTCCATAAAGATGTAAGGAGCCATTGCAGGGTTCCACTTACGTTTCAAGTGACCGAAGTGTGCACCGGCCTCAATCAAAGTTTCAAATGTAATTCTAGACATTTTGTTTAAATTTTAAATCGTTTACCTTCTTTTTAATTAAATCCTTTAACCAACCTCCCGGGTAGTCCACCAAAGAAATAGTGAAGTCCCGAGTGGTTTAGATACTAAACGTATATTTCGAGACCGAATATTAACGTTTACTGAACTGGAATCTACGACGTGCCTTTGGCTGACCTGGTTTCTTACGCTCAACCTCACGAGCATCGCGAGTAAGGAAGCCCTCAGCACGCAAAGCCTTCTTGTCGTCAGCGTTGATCTTAACCAAAGCACGAGCGATTGCAAGACGCAATGCCTGTGACTGGCCAGTGTAACCGCCACCGTTCAAGTTAACTTTGATGTCATACTTCTCAACAACATCCAAAGCAGCGAGTGGCTGCTTAACCACGTACTGGAGAATGCTTGATGGGAAATAAACCTGCAGATCCTTCTTGTTGATAGTAATTTTACCGGTACCCTCAGTTACGAAAATACGGGCAACAGCGCTCTTGCGGCGACCTAATGCATTTACCATTTCCATCTGCTTTCTTATTTATAAGAGTTAATATCAATTGTTTTAGGAGTCTGAGCTGCGTGTGTGTGCTCAGGACCATCGAAAATGTAGAGGTTGTTCAAAAGGTGAACACCAAGACGGTTCTTAGGGAGCATACCCTTTACAACGTGCTTGATAAGGCGCTCGTAACCCTTGTAACCTGCAGCAACGTATGCCGGGCTGAACTGCTTCTGACCACCAGGATAACCTGAGAATCTCAAATAGATGCGGTCATTCCACTTGTTACCGGTCATTCTCACCTTGTTGGCATTGATGATGATAACGTTGTCACCACAATCAGCGTTAGGTGTGAAACTTGGTTTATACTTACCTCTCAACAACTTGGCTACCTTTGTGCCAAGACGACCAAGAACCTGGTCTGTAGCATCAATAACAACCCACTCTTTCTGTGCAGTTGCCTTGTTTACTGAAATTGTTTTGTAGCTTAAAGTATCCACTTTAATTCATTTAAAAAGTTAATAAATTCCATCGTTCCGATACTCCTCTGCAAGACCTCTTACGGAATTAGAAATCAGGCAGATACCCTCTTCACGTCATCCCCGACCAATTGGCTAGATTGCGTCTTTGAGACAACTCAGAGACCTAAAGCATCGCTCACCCATAGTATGGGTTGATAATAATCGGCTTGCAAAATTACTTCTTTTCACTGTAATAGGCAAGCATTTGCAACTTTTTTTCAAAAAAAATACATTTTCCTTTGCACATATAAAAAAAAGCATTACCTTTGCACTCGCAATTGAGAAGCAACAATTGCCCAGATGGCGGAATCGGTAGACGCGCTGGTCTCAAACACCAGTGGGGCAACCCATCCCGGTTCGATCCCGGGTCTGGGTACTGAAACGGAGAAAGTTGAAAAACTCTCTCCGTTTTCTTT
>JAFYWV010000058.1 GCA_017546505.1 Bacteroidaceae bacterium | reverse complement strand
TTGGTCAAGAATACGTTGGCTTTCACCCATATTTCGTCGCCTACCTCTATGCCCATCAGCCGGGCGGTGGACTGCGATACTACAACGGTGTTTGGTTCCTCCACCTTTTGGAGGTCGCCCGCTACGGCTTCGAAGCCGAATAGTTTCACCACCTCGGCATTGCCTGTGTGTATGGCGATATCGAACTTCTCGAAGTTATATTCGCCGGCTTTCACCCACACCTTGTTGTAGCTCGGGTAGGACATAAGGCCGGCACACACTTCGGTGCCGGGATATTTGCTTGCAGCCTCGAATGTTATTGGCGAGGGCGAGTTGGCGGAATGCTCTTCGCCGTCCCACTGTGGCGAAACTAGATATGTGCGGCTCGCATCGCGGAGCGAGTGGTTGTAGCTCACAGAGTACCACACCTGCGAGGCTATGATGTAAAACACCGTAAAGGCAAGGCTTAGCCCCAGCACGTTGAGTAGTGAGGCTGCCTTGTGCCGCTTCAGAGTTGTCAGAAAATTCTTTACTGCTATTTTCATTTTTTTCGGTTTCTAAACGTTAGTTTCAATAGTTAATAATCTTTAAATTGTGCCTTCTGAGAGGCGATGCTTCGGATTGTTTTCTCTTTAAGTGTAAATAGTTGATTTTCAAACACTCCATTCTTCACTTATTGAGAGTGTATTCTCAGCGAGAGAAGACTCCAATGTTCTCGCGAGAAGACTCCAATGTTCTCATGAGAAGACTCCAATGTTCTCCAAAGAAGTCTCCAATGTTCTCAAAGCACCTCTCAAAAGGTCTTTTTCTGATGTTAAAAAGTTATAACTTGTCATCAACGTCGGTAACTATCTTTCCGTCCAGCATGCATATCACACGCGAAGCGTATGAAGCATCGTGTTGCGAGTGGGTTACCATTATAATGGTAGTGCCTTCGTCGTTAAGTTCCTTAAGAAGGGTCATTACATCTTGTCCGTTTCTCGAGTCGAGGTTGCCGGTAGGCTCGTCGGCAAGTATAAGTTTTGGGTTCGACACCAGGGCACGTGCTATTGCCACACGTTGTTGTTGTCCGCCCGACAGTTGTTGTGGAAAATGGTGTCGGCGGTGCGACATGTTCATCTTTTCCAACATTGCCTTCACTCTTTCCTTGCGTTCGCCGGATTTTACTCCCATGTATATCAACGGAAGTTCCACATTTTCTTCCACACTGAGCTCGTCGATAAGGTTGAACGATTGGAACACAAAGCCTATGTTTCCTTTGCGGAACATGGTGCGGTCCTTTTCTTTCAACGTGCCTACTTCTTTGCCAAGCAATGTATAGTTGCCGTCGGTGGGGTTGTCCAACAGGCCAAGGATGTTCAACAATGTGGATTTGCCACAGCCCGACGGGCCCATTATGGCTACAAATTCGCCTTCTTTTATCTCGAACGATACGCCGTTCAATGCTATGGTTTCTACTTCTTCGGTTAGGAAACTTTTCTTTATGTCTGTTACTTTAAGCATGGTTATATGTTTTTTATTGTTTATTATTCTGTTATTTATGTATTGTTTTATTCTGTTAATGAGCTATAGAGTCGGTTGGGTTTTCGTTGGCGGCGTTCCACGAGCGTATGGTCACCGTCAAGAATGTTACGAGCATAACTATTGCCACTGCGATGGCAAACACCCACCATGCCATTGGCGAACGATAGGCAAACTGCTGCATCCAATAGTCTATTACAAAGTAGCTGACCGGTATGGCTACTGCCGAACAGATGGCTACAATGATGAAATACTGCTTGTTGAACATTCGTATTATGCCGTTTGCCGATGCACCGTGAACGCGGCGTATGCCTATCTCGCGGCGACGATACTGCGTTTCGAACAGCACCAAACCAAACACTCCTATTATGGATATGATAATGGAAAGCACCGAAAACATTGCCACCAGTGTGGATAGCTTGTCTTCCACCTGATAGTTTATTTCCAACTCTGTGTCGTAGAACTTCACTTCGTACGATTCGGGATTGGCGTTGGGGGCAAACTCGGCAAGGGTTTGGGTTATATACTTCTTCACCTCGTCGATGTCGGCATTGGCAGTGGTGCGTATGTAGGCATGTGTAGGATAGCCCCAGGCATATTGGCCATACACCATAAATGCAAACGGACGTGGGGTGGCATGCAACGTCTCGAAGTTAAAGTCCTTGCATATTCCCAC
>JAFYWV010000057.1 GCA_017546505.1 Bacteroidaceae bacterium | reverse complement strand
GGCAAAAAACGTTCGATGTATTCAACTATGTTTTCCTTTGTAGCCTGTATGTTTTTGTTGTCTGTAATATTCTTTTCTTCTTCTTGACACTGTGGATTATCGTCGGTTATGTTTATAACAATTTCGTTCTGGTTAGATATTTTCGAAAACGACCCAACCAGATGTTCAAGAACACCACCCATAGCCAAACTATTCAAATCGGTGGATATATTGATGCTGACACTGCACGAAATATTATTTTTAGTGTCGTTGGCAGAGTTCTTTTTCAACACATTTTGGCGATGTTTACTTATTTTTTCTTGCAGTGCTTTTGTTTCGTCGCATTGCTCCACCTGCAGTTTTTTGTTGCCTTCATTGCCACCGATACCGCAATCAACCACCGGTTGCTCCAACGCATTTTTTACTTCTTTCATAATTCACATATTTTTACTTTAAAGATTTAATTTACATTATTTTACACCATTTGCTTAAAAAGGGAAAATGGAGGGCAAAGATACCACCATACTATCGTTTTCGCAAATTTTTCTTGTTGTATTTTTGAACAAAAAAAAGTTTTATTTTTTTGCTTTTTTTTCTTGCGTATGTCGGAAAATATTCGTAATTTTGCAATATCAATTCGATGATTACCATATCCGTGTAATCAGCTGGGGAACAATCAAAAACATTCTTTTCAATTATGGGTAAAATAGTAGTAAAAGCCCAACAACAAAACGTTTACAACATCGACGGTAAAGGCACTACCGGCAAGGCTTACGTATTGCGTCCTGTTCGCTACAGCACCATGCGCCAAAACGACATCGTGGACTATTGCATGAAGAACTCGCTTGTGCCACGCGCCTACATCACAGCCGCAGTGGTGGCATTCACTCAATGCATCGAAAACTTCTTGCTTAACGGCCACAGCGTGGAACTGCCCGGTCTTGGCATCTTCTACCTAACCTCCAACGGCATCACAGCCACCGAAGCCGAAAACTGTGGCGTGGGTCAAGTGGACTCGTTGAAGGTGCGTTTCACACCATCCACCTCGTTGAAGGCATCCGTATCGGCAGTGGAACTCGTGTTCGATGGCGTATACGACATTGCCGGCGAAACAATCCTTGAAACCGATGCCGACGGCAACCCCACCAAGACACGCAAATACTACAAAAAAGTAGTAGCCGGCGAAATCGATGGCGAGCCACTACCTGACGGCGACGGCGACGAAACAGTGGATCCCGACGGCCCTAACAACGACAACGGCGGAGGCGGTGGAGGATTTGCAGGATAGAAACACCGCCCTATTTTAAGGGCGGAGACAACAAGTCAACGAGACAATTGGCTGCGCCAGACAACAAGACCTTGGCTGCGCCAGACAACAAGACAACGAGTCAACGAGACCTTGGCTGCGCCAGACAACAAGACAACTAGTCAACGAGACAACGAGTGGGGCGGTAGCCGGCTTGTTGTCTTGTAGACTCGTAGTCTGCGAAACGATAGCGAAGCCCAATGCGTCAGCCACTTGTAGTCTTGTGGTCTTGTAGACTAGTAGTCTGCGAAGCGTTAGCGAAGCCCAATGCGTCAGCCACTCGTAGTCTTGTGGACTTGTAGTCTGCGAAGCCTCTTGTAGTCTTGTGGACTCGTTGACTTCAAAAGAAAAGAACCATGAAAACAACAGTTCAACTAATCATAGCCATAACACTTTGCTTATTCGGTTTGGTGCTGATGATAGTCAGCTTTGTAATGCCACCCGAAGGCGTGATAGACAGCAGCGTGTTGGTAGCCACAGGCGAAGTGTTCACCTTCAGCGGTGCTCTGATGGGAATAGATTATAAATACAAAGGGCGATGAGGCTTTTGCCGGACAACAAGACAACGAGACAACGAGACAATTGGCTACGCTGAGGCTGCGCCAGACAACAAGACAACTAGTCAACGAGACCTTGGCTGCGCCAGACTACAAGACAACTAGTCAACGAGACAACGAGTGGGGCGGTAGCCGGCTTGTAGTCTTGTAGTCTCGTAGACTTGTAGTCTGCGAAGCGATAGCGAAGCCCAATGCGTCAGCCACTTGTAGTCTCGTAGTCTTGTAGACTGGTAGTCCTTAAAAAAAAACACCATGCGACCAATAAACAAGATAATATTACATTGTTCTGCCACTATGATGGGCAAGAACTTTACGGCCAAAGATATAGATCAATGGCATCGCCGACAAGGCTTTCAGATGATAGGCTACCACTATGTGATACTTTTAGACGGCACTGTGGAGATAGGCAGACCGCTTGAATTGCCGGGAGCCCACACCTACGGCCACAACGCAGACAGCATAGGCATCTGCTACATAGGAGGCCTGGATATGAACGGCAAGCCTTACGACACACGAACACCACAGCAACGCAAGGCTATGCAACAACTTATAGACACATTGCGAGAAGTCTATCCCAATGCAACAGTACATGGGCATCGAGAGTTTGCCAACAAAGACTGTCCGTGTTTCGATATCGAGAACTTGGCTGCGCCAGACTACAAGACCTTGGCTGCGCCAGACTACAAGACAACGAGTCAACGAGACAACTAGCAGGGCGGTAGCCGGAAATATGGAATTACGGAAATTGAGCTTCGCGTTGCTGCGCCAGACAACAAGACAACTAGTCAACGAGACAACGAGTGAGGCGGTAGCCGTCTTGTAGACTTGTAGTCTGCGAAGCGATAGCGAAGCATCATGCGGTAGCCACTCGTAGTCTTGTAGTCTTGTGGACTCGTAGTCTGCGAAGCGTAAGCGAAGCACTCTATACTCTCTATACCCTCTATACAAACTTTTGCCCTTTGTCTTTCGCCTTTTGTCATAAAAAAAACGACCCATGAAAAAACATCTCTTGATAACAGCAGTATTGCTATTGGCATCGTGTAGGAGCAACAAAGAAATACTACACACAGCCGACACTCTACACATCACCACACTACACTACGACAGCATATTCATCGACCGACAAACCTTGACCACATACAACCACGACACGGTATATGTAGACAGGTGGCAAACCGAATACCGCTATCGCACACACATCGACACGATATACAGAAGCTATACCGACACGGTGTATACCACTACCACACTACCACCCGAAAAACCACCTCCGACAAACCTTAAATATCCGATTATTGTATTGTTTCTGTTGACGGTTTTGGGAATTTGGCTACACCAAAATAAAAGACTATAAAACAAGACTCTACGAGACTACGAGCAAGGCGGCAGCCACTTGTGGTCTCGTTGTCTTTTTAGACTAGTTGTCTGCGTAGCGACAGCGTAGCACAAAATATTACTACATTACTACATTACATTTTACAGACAACAGACTACGGACAACAGACTACGGTCGGGCGGTAGCCGGAATTACGGAATTATGGAATTATGGATTAACGGAAATTGAGCTTCGCTTGGCTGCGCCAGACAACAAGACAACTAGTCAACGAGACAACGAGTGGGGCGGTAGCCGGCTTGTTGTCTTGTGGTCTCGTAGTCTGCTGAGCGACAGCGAAGCCCCAAAAACTTTTCGCCCTTTGCTTGTATATATCAAGATTTTTTCCGTATTTTGCACGATAGCAGAGTGTATAACAGTTATTGTTATTTATTTGACCTACAACAAAAAACGACAGATATACACCACTCATATTTATAATATAAAAGATTAGGTAAACATAAACAAATAATATTATGAAAACAAATAATAAATACACTACCGAAGTAACCGACAAAGAAATAGCCAACGGAATAATGGATAAATATGGTTGCATATATAGCCCCGATGGTAAACGTTTGCTGAAAGGTAATAAAGATATTGAATCATACACCATAAAAGAAGGTACAGAGATAATATGTAATAATGCTTTTAGTAGATGCTATTCCTTAGAAAGTATAGTTATCCCCAATTCGGTAACTGAGATAGGTGATGGAGCTTTTGAGGAGTGTATATCATTACAAAGTATAGTTATCCCCAATTCGGTAACTGAAATAAGTGAAGGGGCTTTTCGTGCTTGTTCTTCCTTGCAAAGCATAGTTATCCCCAATTCGGTAACTGAAATTTATGATGAGGCTTTTTATGGATGCGAATCCTTAGAAAGCATAGTTATTCCCGAGTCGGTAACTGAAATAGGTAATTCGGCTTTTTGTTATTGTTATTCCTTGGAAAGTATCGTTATCCCAGAGTCGGTAACCCATATAGGCGATAGTGCTTTTAGTTGGTGTAGATCCTTACAAAGTATGGTTATCCCCGATTCAGTAACTGAAATAGGTTGGAATGCTTTTGAATGGTGTGATTCCTTACAAAGCATAGTTATCCCCGAGTCGGTAACTGAAATATATGGTTTGGCTTTTCGTGATTGTCATTCCTTACAAAGTATCGTTATCCCAGAGTCGGTAACCCATATAGGCGAGAGTGCTTTTCCACTAGGAATAGAGCTAACATTACATTCCGATAAATTTGTAGTAGAAGATGATTTACTTATAGATTTAGAAGAAAAGAGATTAATACAATGTTTAAAAGATAAAGACACTAT
>JAFYWV010000007.1 GCA_017546505.1 Bacteroidaceae bacterium | reverse complement strand
CCTTGCTGTTCTGGGTGATGCACAACACGCGCAATGCCTCGCCGACAGGCTGGGTTTGTATGCTGTAGAGCTTTTGCGATGTGCGGCTACCGTGCTTTATCTCTTTTATATAATCAGACATATCTTCATCGTAAGATTCAGGTATCTCAAGACCCTCGGGGAGGGTGATGTCGAACTGCAACTGTGAGAACACCTCATCCGGGTTCTCCATAAGAACGGGGATTACCTTTGTCTCGCCCGCTGCGATGCTGAAAGGCTCGATGTAGAAGGTTGTTTCATCTGCGGCGGCGCGTGTTGCTGCTCTTTGGGGAGAGGCCTGTGAACCGCTGTTGAAGATGAGGTTTACAAGGGCGGCAAAGTCGCCTACGTTCACTTCACCGTCTGCGTTGATGTCGGATACGGATTTTATTGTATCGTCTATGCTCTCCGAGTTGAGGATTATGTTCACCAGTGCTGCAAAGTCACCTACATTAACCTCGCCGTCCTTGTTTATGTCGCCGGAGAGGCCGGCAACACGTTCATAGACAGCCTCGACAACAATATCCTCGGCCGGCATTATAGCAGGCAGACCGCGCCACTCTATGAATTCATACCCATCCTTCTCGGGAGCTGCAATTGGCACAATCTCGTCACCAACCTCAACCTCTTCGGTTGCATAGACAGCACCGTCTACCATATATGTTATCAAACGGGTGTTGACAAGTTCAACGATATTGGGTATTGTACTCCATCCATAGGCAGCCTCGTATGCAGCCTTTGCGCCCTTGGGTACATAGAGTGTTGCATTCACGTGAATATTCGCAAATACCTCGCTACCTGTTACCGTCGGCACCGGGTTTGCAACAGTAATGCTCTCAAGCGCTGCACAATCAGTAAATGCATAATTACCTACATAATCTATGGTTGAAGGCAATGACAGAGATGCCAGAGCCGGTATATTGTCAAATGCCCAATCCTCAATACGGGTAACACCCTCGGGAACCACCAAACTTGTCAAGCCTGTGCGACTGAATGAACCATACGAAATAGTTTTCATATTTTCCGATAAAGTAACGCCTGTGATATTTGCACATCTCAAGAACGCCTGTTCGCCAATGTATGCTACACTGTTTGGTATTACCAGTTCACCCGAAAGACCGGCACATTCATTGAAGGCCATATTTCCAATGCTTTCAACACCATAAGAGAAGGTAAGGCTTGTCAGAGCACTGCATTTATTGAAAGCTGATTCGCCAATGGATGTCACACTGCCTGGAATTACGAGTTCGCCCGAAAGGTTTCTACAAATATAGAATGCATTATTGCCAATAGTTTCCAAGTTTGCAGGAAGTGTTATACTGGTCAACGCATTACCTGAGAACGCTCTCTCACCAATGCTTATAACCGTATTTGGCAAGCTGACGCTTTTAGCGACTTCGAAACCACGGAAAGCACTGTTTCCAATATGAGTTATACCCTCTTCAACAACAACAGCCTTGATATCCGTCATACGGTAGTCATTCCAAGGAGTATCATCACCCATATAATCAAACATAGCACCACTACCGCTTATAGTGAGCACGCCATTATCAATAGACCACGTAGCATTGTCGCCGCAAACACCGCTTGTTATGGGCAGGGCCTCATAGACTGCGACAAGCACCAAATTGTCCTCGGGCATTACAGATGGAACTGCAACAGATGCCATTCCAAACTCTCCAATGTGGAAGTATGGGTGATTATAGACCTTGGTATTGGCTTGTGTCTCTACTACACGGTAGCGTATATAGCGATACTCTTTTCCGTTTCCTATAACGGGTGAACTATACACATAAGAATCAACCGATGAAAGTTTATTTATATCCGCAATCTCTTCATAATCGCCATCGGCCGTGTCAGAGCCCTCTACAACAATTCTCTTGGGTGAGTAGTAGAGACTGTTGCTATTGCGGTTTGTGTATGTGAATGTAAAGAATGATACCGGATTTTCTCCCATATCCACACGCAAATAGTGGTCGAGACCATCGGCACTCTCATTATCTGCATATTCCGAGTGGAAGAAGGTATCACTGCGTCCGTCGAACAATACTTGCCAGCCGACAAACTGGTCGCCATACTGTGTATTGGTACATTGAGCATTGGTATAGAGCATTGCATCGGCATTTGAGGCAATGTCAATAACATCGGCAAGAGCGTTACACCAACCGACAAAAGTATATCCCTCTTTTGCAGGAGCTGTAGGCAGCTCTATCGTACTACCGGGCACAACTTCAGCAGTTGTATATACCTCTTCACCAATCTTATATGTCACGGTAAATGCTTTCGTTGTGAACGAACCGGTGACTGTCACATCCTCGGCAGGCATCACCTCGGGAATTTCACTCCAGCCACTGAAGACATATCCCTCCCTCACTGGAGCTTCGGGCAAGATTATTTCGCCACCCTCTTCTATTTGATATGATGCATAAACCTCACCGTCAATAACGAAAGACAATGTATAGGTCTTCACGAGACTCTTAATCCAAAACTCGCGCCATTGGTCGGCATTCATATAGGCATCGACACAATCACTCGGTACATAAATAGTACAGTCAAACATATTTATATCGGCAAGTGCCTGGTCGCCACAAACGGGCGGGACAGTGCGGGTAGTTATAATAGTAGTTATATTATTACAATCACTGAAAGCCTCCTTACCTATGGTTTCAAGGCCAACGCCAAAAGAGAAATGGTCGAGACTTACACAGCTGCTGAATGCCCAATCTCCAACAGATGTCACACCATTACCTAATGATACGTATTTCAGTTCACTGCACTGGTAAAATTCATTGGTGAACACAGAGTCGACCATATCACCAATAACCACCGCACGCAGTGTCTTGTTGAAGTAGAATGGAGAATAACCATACTCCTGGCTCAGGTTATATGACAGGTTACGTCCAAGATATACCGAGTCAAGTTGGCAGTCGATGAACAATGGACAATCATCACCAATCTTGCCCTTGCCTTCAGCTTTGGCATTCACACCCATTTTAAGTACACCAGTACCATCCTCGGCAAAGAAACGGGTAAGATTTTTACACTTATAGAACACGCTGTCCCGAAGTTCTATAGTTGCAGCCGGAATTGTGATTTCAGGCAATGACGAGCAGTTGTAGAAAGCACTTCGATTTATACTGCTGACTTTTTCACCAAGTTTAACTTTTACAAGCGATGTACAATTTCTGAATACTGAAGCTTCTATACCTGACACACCATTGCCAACCATTGCCTCTTCCAATGATGAGCAACCGCTAAAGCAAGATGAACCAAGCCCCGATGTAACAGAGTTCGGGATTACTATTTTTGGCAAACTTATACAGTTTCTGAAAGCGCAACTTGAAATAGAAGTAACTCTATCACTCAATTTTGCATTTTTCAGATTTGTGCAATTTTCAAACATATAAGTTCCTATAAATATTCCTGTATTACAGTTCTCTTTAGGTTCTCCAAAAACAACTGTACGCAACGTGCTGTTATCGTTAAAAATAGTACCGTCACCCTTATATAATACGAAGGATAAAGGCCTACCGATGTACAGAGAATCGAGCGGACTGTCAGGGAACATATCAGTCGATGCATTAGTCCAATAACCATAAAACTTGTTTTTAACACTGTTTAATTCTATCTCTTTATCGCTATCTTCAAAGATGACATTTTTAAGAGAGCTACAACCGGTGAATACCGAGTCTTTTATAATACCTGTTGCTACGGGAATTTTTATAGTGGGCAGAGAAGAACAATTGTTGAATACACGGCGCTGAATGCTGTCGACATTGACACCTATAGTCATATCTACTAGCGATATACAGTCGTCGAAAAGATTGTCCTCAAGATTTTTTATACCATCACCTATTGTTACTTTCTTCAATTTATGGCAGCCTTGGAAACAGCTCTTGCCAATACTTGTGATATAATTAGGGACAGCCAACGATGGCAATGAACGGCAATTCTTGAAGGCCGCCTCGCCGAGCATCTCCACATCCTCACCCAAAACAAGATTATTTAGTTTCAAGCAGTTCTGGAAGGCACTTTTCTTAATTACCGACTGACAGTCAACATTTGCCGAAGTCATATTAAGACAGTAATAGAAAGCAGAAACACCCACATAGCCGTTGTTTCTGATATTTACATTATCAAGAGAGTCGCAATCGTAGAATGCCGAGGATTCGATATTTCCATTGTTCTTGATATCGGCATTTACAATGGCATCGCAATCGTAGAATGCCGAAGTACCCACATTGCCATTGTTCGATATTTTCACACCCTCAATGGCGTCGCAATCGTAAAAGGCCGAGCTCCATATTTCGCCATTGTTTTCAATAACAACCTCGCCTGCAAGGTTATCACAATTATGAAAGGCAGAAGTACCCACATAGCCGTCGTTGTTCACATAGGCACGCTTCACGTGGGTGTTTGCATAAAAAGCAAAGGGTTTTATATCCTTTACGGCAAAAGTTCTTTTGGAATATGTTACAACACTGTCGACAACCACATTTGCTGCCGAATCGTTGTAACGGCTGTCAATCACATCGCACTCTGTCACGCTCAATGGAACATATCTCACACCATTGACTTCGAACATTGAGCTCAAACGCTCGTACTCGGTTCCAAAGCCGTATATTTGGGAATTTGATACATAGATAATGTCGGCAGTGGGTCGGTATATGGCATCATTCAGATGTCTTGGCGGGGTATTTCCCAAGAAAATAAACTTTTTTGCACTTCTACTATAGAATGAACTGTCAATCTCCAATACTGTTTTTGAGATTGTTACACTTGCCAGAGTACCACCACCGGCAAAGGTCTTTTTTCCAATTTTTGTAACACCCTCGGGAATAACCAGTCCACCAGTCAAATGACAATTGTAAAAGAGATATGGCTTGATTTCTGTTATACCGTCAGGGACAACAATATCGGTAACCAACTCGCCATTCAGGTACAGTTTAGTCGCATAGTACAAAGGATTGGAAAATGGATGCCAGAAGTTAATTTTAAACCAATCATCAATGCTGTTTATATGTACTTCGGAAAGGTTATTACAACTTTGAAAGGCACCGTATAAGGAATTGCGCAGACCGTTTCCAATAGTTACACTTTTCAAATTGGAACACGCCTGAAAAGCATTTTGCCCAATATATTGTACACTATTTGGTATTACCACACTTTTTAGCCCCGAACATTTATAAAAAGCTTTGTGATGAATATATGTTACTTTATAATCAACCCCATTGTAGGTTACAATATCGGGAATGACCACATCGCCGCTATACTTTCCTGTGTTTTTTTCAATTACACCGGCATCGCCCTCGCTTGACAAGTTGTAATTCACACCACCAAGTTCAATTTCTTGAGCTCTTGTCACCGTAAAACACAACAGCAACAGAGTCGTAAAAAAAAATTTCAACCGTCTCATAAAATTTAATTTTAAAATCATATCCAATGTACAGCAGAGTATTGCAAAGTCTTTGCAAAGGAAACACTTATTAACCATTTCACTTTAGTCCATTTTAGTCCTTATTGAAAACGGCGGTCTATTTTTAAATTTGCCTGCGCATTTATAAATATCAAAACAACTATCTTTGCAAAAAGAATACAACACATTTGCACAATGGAGAAGGAGAAAAACAGTGACGAACTTTTTACAGAGAGGCTGAAGGAGTATACCGAGAATGTTGCCGGGTTCAGGATGTGCACCCCAAAGGATTTTGACACGCTTGCACAATATGTGTTCAACGAGACCGGCAGCTTGCTCTCGCCAACCACACTCAAGCGCCTGTGGGGTTATCTGCGCGAGAAAGAGCAGCAGACACCACGTTTGACCACCCTGAATATCCTATCGAGATACATCGGTTACATCGACTATGCCACTTTCTGCAAATACCAGCATACCGGCAGTGAGTGCGAGAGTGACTTCCTGACAAACAATTGCCTTCAGACAAAATCCTTGATAAAGGGAGATTTGGTGAAGCTATTGTGGCAACCCAACCGATGTGTTACGATACAGTACATCGGGCTTTGTATGTTCAAGGTTGTAGAGAGCAAGAACAGCAAGCTCTCACAACACGACACTTTCATCTGCGAACGCATAATAGAGAACCAGCCACTGTTCCTGTCGAACCTCATACACGAGAATGGAAACCCGGTAAACTACATCTGCGGGAAAAAAGGCGGTGTAAAGTTCCAAATGATAGCAAAATAAAAAACAATGGAGTTTAACCAAAGTTCCGATTTTATAATAAAGGACAAACCAGCCGACGCCGAGATGCTTGAGCAATACGGAGCAACATCCATTGCATACAAGATGTGCATAAACGGGAAGATGTACTTTATGAAAAGGTTGCGCCCCGAGTTGTGCAGGGACAACCGCTACCGCGACCTTTTTTATAAGGAATACAACACTGCAAAAAACATCAGCAACCCATACATTGTAAAATACCTCGACATCAAGGAGGATACCAACGGGTTATACATTCTTATGGAGTATGTCAACGGATATACTCTGAAGGAGAAATTAGAGACCGAGCCTGAATTCTTCAAACACCAGGAGAACGTCAAAAGAGTGTTGCAACAGTTGTGTGAGGCATTGAAAGCACTTCACAAGGAGAACATTGTACACCTTGACATAAACCCGAACAACATAATCATTACACAAACAAGCAACAACGTAAAGCTCATTGATTTCGGGTTTTGCCTGAGCGACTATAACGACCAGACAGGCGGCTCTACTGCCAAATTCGGTGCCCCCGAAGCTGCAGCAAACGAAATAAAACTGATTGACGCACGCAGCGACATATACTCCATTGGACGCCTGCTACAATACATTGAAGAAAAAAGCAGTGCAAAATTGCCGGCTTACATAAGAAGAATAAAGACACGCTGCCTGCTTGAGCAAAAGACAGACCGCCCACAAAACTGCGATGAGATAATACGCAAAATAGATGGCAGTGGAAGAAGAGATACTATAAAAATTGTGACTGCCGTTGCAGCATTCACGTTGCTGGCATTGTCTGCACATCCTGCATACAATGCTGTGAATGACTACATTGCCTGGGAAAGTGGAGAAATTGCCGACAAGTTCAAGGAAGGAGATATATTCTACCGCATCACCGACCACAGCACGCGCACAGTGGCTGTCACATATAAAGGCAGCCACCACAGTGAGTATATGTTCGAATACAAGGATGGTGTCATTGAGTTGCCATCGACCGTCACCCACCGTGGCAGGCAGTTCCGTGTAACGTCAATCGACAGCAACACCTTTGACAACCCCGAGACAACCGGGATAATACTACCCGAAGGGATTGAGACAATTAAAGACCTTGCATTTGTCGTTTGTCGCCTGACGGGAGAGGTGCACATCCCCAAAAGCATAAGGCACATTGGCAAATGGACATTCGAGGGAAACACGCATATCGAAGGTTTTGTTGTCGATGAGGCAAACCCGGTATATGACAGCCGCGACGGTTGCAATGCCATAATTGAGACAGCTACAAACAGCCTTGTTGCAGCGTGCGCAAACACAGTGATACCGCACAGTGTAACAGCCATTGGAGAGAATGCGTTTGCTCAGTTCCAGAAGACACATATCACCATTCCTCAAAGTGTGACAAGCATTGGAATTTATGCTTTTGGGCAAAGCGAATTGAGAGAGATTACGTTACCCGCCAACATTACGGAGCTTGGCGAGTATGCATTCGAGAATTGCACAAGGCTAACAAAAGTTGTCTCATACATACCTGCCGAAAAGCTACGCCCGACAGGCAGCGGCTGTTTCAACGGCATAGACAAGGATTGCATTCTGTATGTTCCTCGCGGTGCAAGGAGCACGTATGAGAAGACACAAGGATGGAACACCTTCGCACGTATTATGGAGATGTAACAGAAAGACAAATGGCATCCGCGCGCGGATGCCATTTGTCTTATCTATGAGCAAGAAGATTAATAGTTGTTCTTCTTTACCTCGAAGTGTGCCTGTGGGTGCAAGCAAGCCGGGCACAACTCAGGCGCAGCAGTACCTGTGTAAACGAAACCACAGTTACGGCACTGCCAGGTAACAGCCTCGGTTTTCTTGAACACAGTGCCGTTCTCGATGTTGTTGAGCAGTGCAAGATAACGTTCCTCGTGTCCTTTCTCGGCAATTGCAATATTGCGGTACATTACAGCAATAGCAGGGAAGCCCTCGGCATCGGCAATCTCGGCAAAGCGTGGATAATCGGCAGTCCACTCCTCGTTCTCACCGGCAGCAGCAGCCTTCAGGTTCTCGGCTGTTGTACCAATGACACCGGCAGGATAGCAAGCTGTTATTTCAACCATACCGCCCTCGAGCCACTTGAACATACGCTTTGCGTGCTCTTTCTCCTGGTCGGCTGTCTCCTGGAATATCGCAGCAATCTGCTCATATCCCTCTTTCTTTGCAACGCTTGCGAAATAAGTATAACGCATTCTGGCCTGTGACTCACCTGCAAATGAAGTCAAAAGATTTTTCTCGGTCTTTGTTCCTTTAATACTCTTTTCCATAACAATTCAAATCTTATTTATTAATAAATTCCACATTTTCTCAAATGAAGGCGCAGAGCACCACTGCAACTATGTGATGATAAACATTTCCAATGTCAACAAAAGCACTTTTTTCATTAACAGAAGATACAGCAAAATGTTCGTAACTTCATTGACGGCACACCACGCATTTCTTACCCCCCAAAGAAAATATTTATTTCAAAAAAAACATCGTCTAACGGAAAGATTTTTCGTTCAATTAATTAATTTTAACAAATAGAGGGCAACACCGGTTCACTTGCAAACTTACTTGTTCGCATTTTAATCTAGTTCAATATCTTTTATTCTTTATGTAGTCTTGCCGTATGTACTTTCTGTGTGACAGAAAGTACCAAAGAACCGGGCAGTCGTGTACGGCATTCGGTGCTTCCTTTGTTCAAGAGTTGCTTTGCAACATCTTTCAGTCGGTTCACACCTCGCCACTCGCTGCTT
>JAFYWV010000056.1 GCA_017546505.1 Bacteroidaceae bacterium | reverse complement strand
CAGCCTGGTGGAAAAGGTGTGCGACAGAGTGGGCGTGATAATAGACGGCCGCATGGTGGCGTGCGACACCACCGAAAACATAAAGAACGGCAAGTCGCTCGAAGACCGTTTCTTTGATATTTACTCGGAATTGAAAGGAGGTAGCGATGAATAAGAACAACATCTTGACTATTGTAAAGAAAGAGTTTGCACGCTTTTTTGGCGACAAACGCTTGGTCTTCACCACAGTGATAATGCCCGGACTACTCATATATGTTATATACACTTTTATGTTGGGCGGAATCCGCGACACTTTCGAAGCCGACAAAGACTATCGTGCCAAAGTGTATGTACAAAACATGCCCGAATCGGTGCAGCCTATGTTTGAAACGCTCGATATGGACATTACCAACGCTGACGATTTCGACATAGAAAGCGTAAAAACACTTATCGAGAACAAGAAAGTGGAACTATTGGTAGTGTTTCCTCCACAGTTCGACAGTGCCGTGGTCAACTACAATGTGACCGACACCACACAGGTGGCTCCAAATGTTCGTATCTATTCGAACGTTGCAAACATTGAGTCGGACAATGCCGAAGACTTTGTTAGAACGATGCTTACGTCGTACGAAGAAACCATCTCCAACAAGTTCAACATCAATGCCTACACCGAAGAAACAGCAACCGAAAAGTTCGACCTGGCTACCGACGAGGACTTTATGGGTAAGATATTTTCGTCGATGTTGCCATTTATGTTGCTCATCTTTCTTTACTCGGGTTGTATGGCAGTGGCACCCGAATCTATTTCGGGCGAAAAAGAACGCGGTACTATAGCCACATTGCTTGTTACCCCTATGAGTCGCAGCCATTTGGCTTTCGGAAAAATCATAAGCCTTAGCTTTATAGCTCTTATCAGCGGATTGTCCAGCTTTTTGGGTGTAATGCTTTCGTTGCCCGAATTTATAGGCAGCGAGATTGAAGGCCTTTCGGCCAACATATACACCACTTCCGACTACTTGTTGATATTAGGAATAATACTTTCTACTGTGTTGGTTATGATTTCGCTGATATCCATCATTTCGGCCTACGCCAAAACAGTGAAAGAAGCCGCCACATTGGTGCTTCCTTTGATGATAGTTGTAATGATGGTGGGCCTTACCTCGATGATAGGAGGCGGCGAGCCTCAAACAGCGTTGTCGTGGTACCTGATACCTATCTACAACAGTGTGCAAGCCATGACGGGCGTGTTCTCGTTCAACTACAGCCTTGCCAACGTGGGCGTTACCATTGTTGTCAATATCATTTATGCCGTAGCATTCTCGTATGTGTTGGCCAAAATGTTTAATAGCGAAAAGATTATGTTCTCGAAATAACCGAGGGGATACTATCCATCCGATACCACAAGTCGCTGCGGCTTGTGGTATTTTTTTTGTCGGTTGCGGTCGGTGTGTTTGCTGCTTGCAGCCTGCCTTCGGAAAGCATGGTTGCCGATGTGCCGAGATGGTGAACGTCGATGTGCCGAGATGGTGAACGTCGACGTTCGGAGATAGTGGGCTGCAAACGCCATTTGCGATCATCGCAAATGCCGTTTGCGAGGTGTGCAAATGCCGTTTGCGTATATCGCAGATGCCATTTGCGGACCAGCCTTTTCAAACAACGCAGGGCAAACGCACCACTATTAAACCATCGCTAATAAAATTGCAAGAAATTCATTATCCCAACCTGCACGTTTCCTTTTAGATTTAATACTACCCTTACTTGTATCTTGCTTTAATAAAGTGAGAGCTAGTTTATTTAT
>JAFYWV010000055.1 GCA_017546505.1 Bacteroidaceae bacterium | reverse complement strand
TAGGCGAATATAACTTTGCGATAGCAAAATATCACTGCCGTAAGGCAATATAACTTAAAAAGCACCCCAAGAGGGTGCTTTTTTATTCATCGTCAATTACTTATTATAGGCTCACACCTCGGTGTCGGGAGCAATGAGCTTGTAACCCTTACCGTGAATATTGATAATTTCGATATTAGGGTCGGCTTTCAAGTGCTTGCGCAGCTTTGTGATATAGACATCCATACTGCGAGCATTGAAATAGTTGTCATCGGTCCACACCGTCTTTAGTGCATAATCACGCTGCAGAATCTCATTGCGATGAGCGCAAAGCAAACTCAAAAGTTCAGACTCCTTTGTTGTCAACTTTGTCTGCTGGTCATCAATTGTCAGTACCTGCTTCTGAGTATCAAAGAGGAAGCGTCCAATCTTATACAGTGCATTCTCCTTGCCTTTCTTGCCGCACACACGACGCAGCACAGTCTCAATGCGCACCACAAGAACCTCCATACTGAAAGGCTTGGTGATATAGTCGTCGGCACCAATCTTGAAACCCTCAAGAATATCTTCGTTCAAAGACTTAGCTGTAAGGAATATTATAGGAATTTCAGCGTTCACAGCCCTTATCTCCTGTGCCAGAGTAAAGCCATCCTTAATCGGCATCATAACATCAAGCACACACAAGTCGAATTTACCTTTCAAAAATGCCTTATAGCCAGCATCACCATCGGGACACAACTCGGCATAATACCCCTTCGCCTGGAGATATTCACGCAAGAGCATACCCAAATTCTCGTCATCCTCGCATAGCAAAATTCTCTGTTTCTCTTCCATAATAAAATTATTTTAAAGGTAATACAATTACAAAAGTTGTTCCTACACCACTCTCACTCTCGGCATATATCGTTCCTCGATGAGCCTTGACAATCTGCTTCACATAAGCCAACCCAAGGCCAAACCCCTTTACATTGTGGACATTGCCGGTGTGCACACGGTAGAAGCGGTCAAAGATTTTCTTCAGATGCTCCTTCTTCATCCCGATACCATTATCTTTCACAGAGAGCATAAACTTTCCACCCGCATTCCAGGTCTTTATCTCAAGCTCAATAGGTACCTCCTGACGTCTGTACTTCACAGCATTGTCAAGCAGGTTAAAGACCACATTGGTAAAATGCATCTCGTCGGCCCTTATATAAGAATCGGACGCTTCAAGAGCAGTCTTTATAGAGCCACCTCCTTGATTGACCTTCACTGCAAAAGTATTCACAATACCCGAAATCAGTTCATTGGCATCAATCTCTTTCATATTAAGAGCCGCAGTATTCTTGTCGTCGAACATAGACATCTGCAACACTTTGTCCACCTGAAAACGCAATCGTTTTGTCTCACTTGTTATAACACCGGAAAGTCTCTGAAACATCTCGGGCGACTTAGAGACACTCTCATCCTGCAACATCTGAGCGGCAAGTGAAACAGCCGAGATTGGTGTCTTGAACTCGTGAGTCATATTATTGATGAAATCATTCTTCATTTTCGTAATCCTCTTGTGCCTTATAGCCATATACAAAGTGAACACAAATGTTATCAGCAGAACAAAAGTGAACAACAGCGAAGGTAGCATAAATTTAACCGAACCATATATAAATTTGTTCAATGCCGATTTTGGGAAACAGAGCTCCAACATTGCCTCGCGCACTGAGTTGTCATTCTCAAAAAGAGGCTGCCTAATCAATTTGCCACAATCGCTCCCGATGCTACTGTAAACGGTATCGCGCCCATTATGGTCAAGCACCCTGATACCAAAAGGCATATCCACGCCATTACCACGCAATTCGGATGCAATATAACGCTCAAGATTTTCAAAATTCTCAATTCTGCTCTTCAACGGCTTTGTCCCGGCATTTTCCAGCATATAGAAAATCACCTCATCCAGCACATCACGTTGATACTTGGCCCTCATCTTCAACACATCGTGCTGCAGACGTTGCGCCTCCTCAACAGTAAGTGCCTTGCTCAAATCCTTGATAAAAAAATCCTCATCCAGGTGGTGATGATTTTTAGGAACTGCCGTGTTGACAGTGATGGTAGAAACCACTCCGCCATTATTTGTAGATGTGGTATAACTGCGCACCACCATTGAATTCCCGCCAACAAAACTACCTTTTTTAATATAACCGCTGTTATCCTCGGTCAAATACTTGCGCACCTCATCCATCTCAAGCTTGTGTGCAACCTGATTAAGACTTCTGCGTGCGCCCTCATAGAAATGCTCCTGACGAATAGCTACAAGCGTATCAATATATGTAACCTGCAAATACAGCAAAGCTACAAAACAAACGCCCATAACAATGGCCACAGCACTTATAGTCATCTTTTTCATATCACAAATATAAGCCCTACGTTTTCACATACACAAATCAAACAGCAACTAATTTAAAATAATTTTTATTAATTAACAATTACCTGAATATTAATTAATATTTTAGCAACCATAAACAAACTCAACAAAATTTTATTGCTAAAAAACCAACTATTTTAACATAACAAAAGACAGGCATTGCCTGTCTTTTGTTATGTTGATTATCTATATTCAGATTACTCTTCGTCCTTGACAGCCAACTCCTCAACAAGTTTATTCTGAACATCGCCGGGAACAAGCTCGTATGTCGAAGGAGACATAATGAACGATGCACGTCCTCCTGTCAGCGAGCTGAGTGTAGTTGAATAAGATGCCATCTCCTTCAAAGGAACCTTGGCAGCGAGTTTCTCGTAACCGTTCTCGCTCTCCATACCCATAATCATACCACGACGACCCTGGATATCACTCATAACGTCACCCATCTTGTCCGATGGGACAAACACCTCTACATCGTACACCGGTTCAAGAATCTTTGGACCGGCCTCACGGAAGGCTGCGCTGAAGGCATTACGGCCGGCGAGCATAAATGAGAGCTCGTTTGAGTCAACCGGGTGCATCTTGCCATCGTAAACAATCACGCGCACATCACGTGCATAAGAACCGGTAAGAGGACCACGCTCCATACGCTCCATAACACCCTTGAGGATTGCAGGCATAAAGCGTGCATCGATACTACCGCCGACAATACTGTTCACGAACACCAACTTACCGCCCCACTCGAGTGTAACCTCCTCTGTAGCTTTGGCATTAATCTTGAACTCCTGTCCGCCAAAACGGTAAACATCCTGCAATGGCTTGCCCTCCTCGTATGGTTCAACAATCAAATGCACCTCGCCGAACTGACCTGCACCACCCGACTGTTTCTTGTGACGATAATCGGCACGTGCAGCCTTGGTAATAGTCTCACGATATGGAATCTTTGGCTCTTCATATTTGACCATCACCTTCTCAACGTGCTCAAGACGCCATTTCAAAGTGCGCAAGTGGAACTCACCCTGGCCGTGGACAATTGTCTGACGCAATTCTTTAGACTGCTCGATACGCCAAGTCGGATCCTCCTCGTGCATACGGTTAAGAATCTGCATCATCTTCTCGATTTCAGACTCGTTTACAGGCTTGATTGCACGTGAATATTTTGATGCCGGATACTTGACAAGAGCAAACTTGTGTGTGCAGTCCTTCGCATTGAGAGTATTACCAATCTTGATATCCTTCAATTTAACGGTACAACCCAAGTCGCCGGCTTTCAGTTCATCGACAGCAACACGGTTTGCACCGGCACTGCAATATAGCTGGGCTATTCGCTCTTTTGAACCGCGGTCGGCATTTACAAGGTCATCACCGGCCTTCAATGTACCACTCATAACCTTGAAGTAATTCACCTCACCGATATGCGGCTCAACAGATGTCTTGTAGAAGAAAATCGATGTAGGAGCGTCACTGTTGTAAGGAACAGTCTCACCATCAGCATCGACCGGCTGTGGCATATCGTTGATTTCAGGAGCTACGTTGGCAAGGAACTCGAGCAAGCGGCTCACAGCAACATCTGTAGATGCCGAGCAGCAAAGAACAGGATATACACTGTCAGTCTCAAGACCCATACGTGCACCCATACGGATTTCATCGGTTGTCAACTCCTCAGACTCGAAGAATTTGTCCATCAGGCCCTCTTCGTTCTCGGCAGCCTTCTCCACAAGCTCCATATGAAGAGCCTTCGCCTTCTCGAACTCACCGGCCGGGATTTCCTCGACAAGTGGCGGCTGACCTTCACCGGTATAAGTCAATTTCTTCATCAACAGAACGTCAATGATGGTGCTGAAACCGGGACCGGCATTCAAAGGATACTGCACCGGAACAACCTTTGAGCCATAGATTGACTGCAACTGCTCAATGATGGTATCATAGTCGCACTTCTCGTTGTCAACCTGGTTAACCACGAACATCATAGGCTTCTTCATCTTCTTCACGTAACGGTAGCAGTTCTGTGTGCCCACCTCAACGCCATACTGGCCGTTGATGACCATCATCGCCAAATCGGCAACAGTCATAGCACTCACCATACTACCGGCGAAGTCATCCGAACCCGGGCAATCGATAAGATTCAATTTCTTGCCGGCCTGCTCAATCTGGAATACAGTCGAAAACACCGAATAGCCATACTCCTGCTCTACAGGAAAGTAGTCACTAACGGTGTTCTTTGCCTCAATAGTACCTCTACGTTTGATAATTCCACCCTCATAGAGCATAGCCTCTGTGAGAGTGGTTTTTCCAGAGCCGGAACATCCTACAATTGCAATGTTCTTGATTTCATTAGTCTGATAAGTTTTCATATTATTTTGTTTTTTTAGTTTATGGAATGAGAATGGGGTTAAAACAAATAATCTTCATCATTCAGAATAGTTTTTATTCACCTTCTCCCTTAACTCCACTCCAAAGATTAGTTAGTTAGTTTTTCAAATGTGTTGGCAATGTAGGAATTTTTCGAAACAAAAGCAAATAGAAAGGCTATGTTTTTTAAAAAATAGAGAAAAAAAGTAACTTTGCGATACATTTTTAACATAAAGAAACAGATGGCCGGCATATACATACACATCCCCTTTTGCAAACAGCGTTGCACTTATTGCGCATTCTACTCCACTACCTTATATAATATAAGGGAGAAATATGTCGATGCACTATGCAAGGAGATCATCACACGCAAAGAGTATGCAAAAAATGCCACAATCGAGACCATATACTTTGGTGGCGGTACACCGTCCACCCTATCAATGGAAGAGCTAAAAAAAATATGCGACACAATATACTCGACGCACGACGTATCACCAACAGCCGAAGTAACAATAGAATGCAACCCCGACGACCTCACCCCCGAATTCCTGACACTGCTAAAGCAACAGCCTTTTAACAGAATAAGTATGGGAGTGCAAAGTTTCAACGACGCACAGCTAAAGCGTCTGGGACGCCGACACAATGCCGACAAGGCACGACAAGCAGTGCAGAATGCACGCGCTGCAGGCTACAACAATATAAGCATCGACCTAATCTTTGCACTGCCCGGCTCAACCATCACCGAATGGGAACACGACCTTGACAGTGCCATCGCTCTGCATCCAAACCACATCTCGGCCTATAACCTCACATACGAAGAAGGCACCCCAATGCACCGCGCCCTTGAGCGTGGCGATTTTGCCGAATTGAGCGAAGAGGAGAATATCGAGCAGTTTCAAATGCTCATAACAAAACTAAAGCAAGCAGGCTACCGGCACTACGAAATATCGAACTTTGCACAGCCTGGATGCGAAAGTCGCCACAACAGCAGCTATTGGAATGACACACCCTACATCGGTTGCGGAGCAGCCGCCCATTCTTACGACGGCACATCGCGCCAATGGAACATTGCCGACATACAGGAATACATCAAAGGCATAGAGAGTGGCAACCCTATATTCGAGATAGAGCAGCTCACTGAGGAGGAGCAATACAACGACGCCATCCTCACCCGCCTGCGCACAGCCAAAGGCATTCCATTGGAATGGATGAAAGAGAAGTTTGGCACCAAATTATACGCCCATCTGCTACACAATGCTCAAAAGGAGATAAAACTCGGCAATCTGAAAGAAAACGACGGACACCTGTCACTCACAGAAAAAGGCATCTTCATCAGCGATGCGGTGATAAGGGAACTGATATACATATAACATAACGACAATCGCAGCGGGCGTGCCCGCTGCGAT
>JAFYWV010000006.1 GCA_017546505.1 Bacteroidaceae bacterium | reverse complement strand
CTAGACATAGGAGCATACAGCATACCTTCAAAGCCTTTTGAGCCTCGACAAATATTTGTTGCTGTTATGTTCATTCTATTTTGCTGCATTTCGTTTTTATTGTCTCTAAATCGACCGCAAAGGTAATGATTTTTCTTGAAACTATTCAGTTCCAATAGAGATATTTTTGAATCTAATGTATTGTGTATAAGGTTATATACTACGTATATAAATTTATCTATTACGACAACTTCGTAGTTAGCAACTCGTTATAAACATACTGTGAGCTTTGGAAACTGATTGGATAAATCATCACTCGTAAGGGCTTGCCCGTTGTCCAATATAATCCTTATGGGGTAGCCTAATACCCCATATAGCTCTCGCGATATGAGGAGTGTCCAATCAAGATTGGCAGCAAGCTGTGTTTAGAGTTCGCATTTTACCACCCATTTTCCGTTGCGTTTACCGTTTTCTCTTTCAAGTAAACCTCGCTCAATCAAAGATGGGGTAATGCGTTTAATTGTTCTCTCAGATTTACCTATGTGCTTAGCGATATCTGTTTGCTTTGCATCGGGATTTTCTTTGAGGAAACGCAATACAGCTAATTCATCCAAAGAGCAATCCAAAGTGCCATTTTGGCTCTTTGAAATTTCAGAAGTGGCACTTTGGGGCTCGCCGGCCAACATATTGCGGTTGCTCAACTTGTTCTTCTCGCCAAATATCAGGTTTCGGAAAAACATTTCGAGATACTCTGTTGTCGCAAAGACTCGCTTCGGGATATTGTTGTAGTTTGCCCTCACGAGCGCATTGCGGAAGTACCACGAATTATCCTTGAACACATCGTTGTCAACATTAAATCCGAATGTCTGCAACCACTTCATCGTAAACACAGCAGTTGTGCGAGTGTTGCCCTCACGGAAAGGATGTATCTGCCAAATACCCGACACGAACTTGCAAATCTGCTTCACCGCCATATCGGCGTTGAGCAGAGAGTAGTCGGTCTTCTTCTCCTGCTCGAAGTCGTATTCGAGCGTCTCGCGCAACATATCGTAGTTCGAATATAGCACCGTGTCGCCATTGAGCACCCACTCCTTCTTTGTGATATTGACATCGCGCAACTGACCAGCGTGTTTGTAAATACCCTCGAACAATCTGCGGTGAATCCTCAATAGATAATCGGGCGTGAACGAGAACGACTGCTCGGACAAAATCTCGGTTATGCGTGCCGAAACCTTGTCAGCTTCCTCTGTGCGCTCGTCGTCAGGCTGCTCTCGGCTATCCTTGGCCTGATAGTAGGTGTCGAGCATATCCTTGACCTGGTCGATCGTAATATCTCCCTCGATGTGCTGCACCGCAGCCTTGATGAGATACTCTGACGGTTTCAGACCATCGACATCCTGAAGACCAATCGCAGTCTGCCACGCACTCGCCTTCGCCTTTTTGCTCGGCTCTCCCTGGACTATGTATTTATCAAATTCGCTCATAATATGTCATAGCTATTCTTAAGTAGATATGTGCTCTAACAGACATCTATATTACTAATATTTCACGAACAAAGCTTCTTGCAGAATCGAGTTCTGCATCATTCTTTAAGTCAACAGATTCAAGAACATTATTAACCCATTTAGTCCCATGATTAGCATCTGGCTTGTAGAAACATTCTAACTCTCCAACGGGTACAATTAAAATCCCATAACTTTTACATCTATCATAAAGCTCACTAAATGCTTTATAAGCATCGCCGCTAAAAAATGCTTTGCCAGTTTCTTTTACTTTAGACCACGCTGAAGACATTTTAATAACTTTTTTAATCTTATTCGTAATCTCAGTTGTTAATTGAGGCTCATTAAATGTCTTAAAAATTGTCTCGATTTCAGACTTGACCTCCTCAGTGTCTAATTGTGCTCTTTGGGATTTAACATATTCACTGATAATTTTCCATTGTGTTTCTACATTGTCCCAGACTTCTCCTGAAGTCTCAATAATTTCTTGAAAATTTTTTTTATCATTTAAAACATCAATATCGGTAATTGCAACTGTTTTCACATTAAGAGCCTTTAAAGCCTTGATTACAGTTTTTAATCTTTGTTTCCCTCCGCAATGCGTGAATAGTATATCTGGACTGATTGAATCGTCATCGTTTATAGCGGTAAGGATGGCTTGATAAAATCTGCAATCAGTATCACTTTCACATACTACAACCTTGGAATGGAATAAGCCACTTAAAACATTTGAATACCTTAAAATAGGATCTTGCCATAAATTCTTTATGTCGTCATTATTAAGGATACTCATATGGTTGATATTACCCTCTCTGTTAATGCGAATTATTTTTACATTCTCATTATCCGCATCAAGTAGACCTTTTAGAAAATCCTCACTATGTGTAGAAATAAATACTTGTCGATTACTAGGTGTATTCTTAGCCAGCATCTTCCCTAATAATCTTGCTTGTGGTGGATGTAGAAAAGCTTCTGGTTCATCAATCAAAGTTATGTCATAGTCGGAAGTAAAAGCATCTAAGAGAATACCAGTAAAACTTCTCATACCATCACCTTGGTTCTGGATGAGCGGAAGTTGACCTAATTTTTGTAAATAAGATCTAGAGACTCTGTCTTCACCTTCTTCTATGGCAGGTTTTGGCCCCATATGAATAGGTATTTGTGACCCAGCTCCACGATTTACTATAATTTCCGTCCCAAATGCTTGATGGAATAGATTTGATAATTCATTTTCTAGGACGTCATTTAAATATAATTTTTGAATGGGATTCTTGGCAGATTCTGTCACCGCATTAAATGATGGAACAGAATCGGCTTTTTTTAGTCTGTCCTCTGTTGATAGATAATTTATAAATAGACTATGTATTAGAGATATATCGCGTCGATTCCATTTCTGTTGTAAATGATCTTTAGAATACACATTTATACCATGTAATAAACAGTTTCCATCGATAGTGGTAACACATGCATCTACTAGAGCCTGTATATTCATCCCAAAACATGGATCAATTCTCGAAACAATAATTCTAGGAGAACTCTTGCTTGCAAAATAATTCTTAATGTCTCGTAAAACTTGACTTTTACCACTATTATTAGCTCCTGTAAATACAACAATGTCTGAATGACCAAAGTTGAATGAACTTCCGTCATTAAATGATATTTGATCTATGTAAACTTTAACATCCTTCATAATTATTCCAAAGTGTTGTAAAAACATATTCCGTCTGGGAATTTGATATTGGGCATCCATAATGGCTTACCTTCCCATCCTTTGTCTGTGCTACCAACAAGTCGGTACATTGTCAAAACAATATCATCATTAAACTTGTCTCCAAGAAGTCGATCTGTCGGAGACAACATTGTGCCTGTACCTTTGCTAATGTCACGATCTATGCGAACGATCAAACGGCATTTAACGCTAGGTCTTTTTTCTCGCAGAGCTTTAATGCATGATACATATTTATTTGTATCAAAATCCGAGCTATTTTCATGCACGATTAATTCCAATATCGATATTAACTCATCGGCAGTCACATCAACAAACTCACTTCCGGCTGCATATTCTTTGTTAGTGTGCATTATAGGGCGTTAGTTACTTTCCGATGCAGAAGTTTGCAAATATATTGCCCAGGACCTCGTCGTTGGTGACTTCGCCGACGATTTCGCTAAGGTTGTGGATGGCGGCGCGGAGGTGTTCGCTTACAAGGTCGCCGCTGAGGCCGAGTTCGAGGCCTTGCTTCACTTCCTTGATGTTGGCGAGGGCGCGGGTGAGGGCTTCGTAGTGGCGCACATTGGTTACAACGACATCGCCGCTGGAGATTGCGGGCAGGGCTGCGCTGCGCACAAGGAACTCTTCCAGTTTATCAAGATTACTTCTATAGCGGGCCGATATTGCCCACATATCATCCCGGCTCCAGTTGATATCATCGCCGCACTCGGCAACAAGGTTTCTACTCCACTCCATCACCTCGGCAAGGCGCTCGGCTCTGATTGTGTCGCTTTTGTTTATGAGTATCGCCAGTTTCTTGTCCTTGCACTCGGGAAGTATCTTCTTTGCTGTTGTCTCCATCTGGGTGTAGTCGGCCGACGGGTCTACAATCCACAATGCTATGGATGTCTTGCGCAGTTGCTCAACGGTGCGTTCAATACCCATCTGCTCAATGACGTCGCTTGTCTCGCGCAGGCCGGCGGTGTCAATGAAACGGAACGTTGTGCCGCCAATGTTCATCATACCCTCGATGGTGTCGCGTGTGGTGCCGCTGATGTCGCTCACAATGGCTCTCTCCTCGCGTAGCAGAGCATTGAGCAGGGTACTTTTGCCGGCATTTGTCTCGCCTACTATTGCCACGGGAACACCGTTCTTCACGGCATTGCCAACTGCAAAGGAGTTGGTGAGGCGTGTCATCACTGCGTCTATCTCGTCACACAACAGCATTAGTTCACTGCGATCGGCAAACTCAACATCCTCCTCGCTGAAATCGAGTTCAAGTTCCATCAGTGTGGTTAGTTTTAGGAGTTTGTTGCGCAGGTTGCCCAGTTCGTTGCTGAAATCACCTTTCAACTGGTTCATTGCCAGGCGGTGCGATGCCTTGGACGACGATGATATGAGGTCGGCCACAGCCTCGGCACGACTGAGGTCCATCTTGCCATTGAGGAAAGCACGCATAGTGAACTCGCCAGGGTCGGCCTGGCGTGCGCCAAGATTAAAAAGTGCAAGCAGCAGTTGTTGTGTGATATAAGGTGATGCGTGACAGCTGATTTCAACCACATCCTCGCCTGTATATGTATGTGGCGCGCGCATTACGGTTACAAGCACCTCGTCAAGCAATTCTCCGGGTGTTACGGAGATATCGCCAAAGACTGCGGTGTGTGACTTGCGCTCTGCCAATGGCAATCCTTTGCGCGGGGTGAAGATTTGTGATGTATATTCAATAGCCTCGGGGCCTGATATTCTTACAATGCTTATTGCTCCGCCTTGTGGTGTTGCCAAGGCGCATATTGTATCGTTCATAGTTATTCAAGGGGAAATGTGAAAGATGAAAGATGAAAGGAGAAAGCAGAAATGTGAAAGATGAAAGGAGAGAACTTGCACAAGTAGAAAACGAAAAGATTTTCGTTTTCTACTTTTATATTGCCGCCAACGTTATCGAATCCTCGGTTTAATTAAATCCAAGTCTTCAGCTTTCAGTTTTCAGCTTTAACCGCACTTTGTGCGATTGAACCTCGGCTACACTCGTTGCGATTGAAAATAAATTTTCACTCACTCGTTTGCACGAGCTTTCCGTTTGTTTCAGATGCGTTCAAGCACTGTCTGTATCAGCTCTTTCATTTTCTCGTTATAGTCGATATTTGCCTCTTTTGCACGGCGGTTGGCAATAACAAGACAGACGGTGACAGCCTGGTGTCCCATAAGAGCTGCCAAGCCGGCAAGTGCCGAACTTTCCATCTCGAAATTGGTTATCTGCTGACCGTTATAGAGGAAGGACTCAACTTTCTCGTTTTGATGGGGGTCGGCAAGCGGAACGCGCAGACGGCGTCCCTGTGGCCCGAAGAAGCCACCGCAGGCAATTGTCACACCGCGTACCATATCGTCGCCGGCTATGCGCTCTGTGAGCTCCTCATCGGCAGCAATGACGTATGGTGCCGGTTGGCACATATTACCGCTCCACCCCAGGTGGTTGAGCAGCGCACGCTCCATTGGAAGGTCGCACACCTCGTTGCGGCCGGCATAGAAGTTGAGCAGGCCATCAAAGCCCACCGACTTTGCCGAGCAGATGAATGTGCCCACAGGCGTATGTGGCTGCAAGCCACCGCAAGTGCCAATGCGGACCATCTGCAACTTGCGCAACTCATCCTTCTCATAACGTGTAGAGAAATCGATGTTTGCAAGGGCGTCAATCTCGTTGACAACAATATCGACATTGTCGCAACCGATACCTGTTGAGACAACGGTGATGCGTTTGCCTTTGTATGTGCCGGTAATGGTGCGGAACTCGCGATGCTGTATGTCACACTCCTGTTCGCTGAAGTATGATGCCACCAACGGCACACGCCCGGGGTCGCCCACCAGAATAATCTTGTCGGCCAGCTGTTCCGGTTTTACTCCCAAATGATATATTGCTCCGTTCTTCTCTATAAGCAACTCCGATGGAGCGAAATAACGCTTCATAATAAATTCAGTTTAAGGTTCTCACTTATACAACACTTCACTCCTTTGCAATGTTGTCACGCATCGCTGTGTCTGCCTGAATATTTTTCATTCTGTAATAGTCCATAATACCAAGATTTCCATTGCGGAAAGCCTCGGCCATAGCCTTTGGCACCTCGGCCTCGGCCTCGATGACGTGTGCGCGAGCCTCCTGCGCGCGAGCCTTGTTCTCCTGCTCAAGAGCCACAGCCATAGCACGACGCTCCTCGGCCTTTGCCTGAGCGATGTTCTTGTCGGCATTGGCCTGGTCAATCTGCAACGCTGCACCGATATTCTTGCCTATGTCAATGTCGGCAATGTCAATGGAGAGGATTTCAAAGGCAGTACCGGCATCCAATCCTTTTCTGAGAACGAGTTTCGAGATTGAGTCGGGGTTCTCGAGCACAGCCTTGTGGCTCTCGGCCGAACCGATTGACGATACAATACCCTCGCCGACACGTGCCAGCACGGTATCCTCGCCTGCACCACCCACCAAGCGTTTGATATTGGCACGCACTGTGACACGCGCAATAGCTATGAGCTGGATACCATCCTTTGCCACTGCTGTGACGTGAGGGGTATCTATCACCTTTGGGTTCACAGACATCTGCACAGCCTCAAAGACATCGCGACCGGCAAGGTCAATGGCTGTAGCCATCTGGAATGTGAGTTCAATATTTGCCTTTGATGCCGACACAAGAGCGTGCACCACCTTCTCCACATTACCGCCGGCAAGGTAGTGAGCCTCGAGACTGTCGCGTGTAATACTCTCAAGCCCCGCCTTGTGCGCCTCAATCATCGCTTGCACGATTGTTCCGGGCGGGACATTACGTATACGCATCAGGAACAGTTGCAAAAGAGATATCTTAACACCCGAAACCTTTGCAGATAGCCAGAGCACAAACGGCACGTAATGGAAAAACACGGCCAAAAAAATCAGGACTCCCACAACAACGCTACCAATCAAAAACATATTAGCTTCCATAATTCAAATATTTGGTTAGTTATTCTTTTTCAACCTTTACCACAAAGAGCGAATCGCCCGAAATGCGCACAATTTCAACCATCTCGCGCTCATCGACAAAACCGCTCTCGGACTTTACCTCAACAACCTTTCCGTTTATGAGCGCCTCGCCTATGAGGGCAAGACGAGTCTTTGCAAAGCCACGGTCGCCGACAGCAAAAAGCGCCATATCCTGCTCCTTGACTGTTGACTTAATATTCTTCTTCAACGCAATCTTGTCGAGAGAATTTCCGTAAATGGCCCACAGGAACAGCACAATGCAGACAAGCACAGCCACAAGCAACGTAACCCAGCCGGCAACAATGCCCAACTGCATAAAAGCGTAAAACACAGAACCCAGCATTGCAAGGATTCCCAAAAAGCCCGTGAAGCCGAAGCCCGGGATAAAAGCAACCTCAAGCACCAACATCACCGTTGCAAAAACAACAAGCAGCGCAGTAATCAGAATATCCATAATAATATATCAAATTATTCCACAATCAACATACTAAAATAATTGCACCCTTTCACTCCTCATTGCCATAAAGAGCATTCTGTTCAAGACGTCTGACCTCGTTTTCATAATTTCTCAACGCCACTTCGCCCTCCTCGACCTTGCTTTCAAGTTCAAGAATCGTCTCTTTCATTCTTGCTTTCACTGATGCTGAGGACAAGGCATACTCCTGACGATAGGCATCGAGCAGTTCAATGTCGTGCACGTGCTGCTGAACACGCGCCTGCCACTCCTGAAAAAGTTCGCGTGCCTCGGCACACTTGAAATCAGCAAGCGACTTATAATCGTTAAGGTCATCTATCACAAACAGGAAATCTGCCTTTTTAACACTTGGCACCTTTGTATATTTCAACCGTTTCATCTGCTGACGTGCCAAGCCAACAACCTCCTCATTGCCTTGTGTTGCAGCAATGGAAGATATATCGGCCAAGGCAAGCGCCCCGGCATAACCCACCGAAGCGACATCCACCCTCTTCGTCTCGGCATTCGGAATAAAGACGTAGACACACACCTTGCCCTCGGGCTGGTTGCGGTCAGTTGCAAACCATCCCAAATTAGCCACCTCATTTATTGCCATCATATAGTCGTTGGCTGTGGAGTTGAAGGGCATACCTACATTATCGGGGCGAAAGAAACGTCCGGTCTCGGTGTTCATACGCGAAACGAATATATCATATCCACCAATAGAGCCCTCGCCATCACTGGCAAAATAGAGTGTCACACCATCGGCAAGCATAAAGGGATAGTCGTCGTTTCCTTTAGTATCGAAACCCATAATCGGCTGCACACGTCCCCACTCTCCTCCAAGTTTGGAGCGACGATACAATTTCATCAAGGATTTGTCACCGTCGTTGCCATCGGAGAAAAATATATCCATACCACGTTCGGTCTCATTTATGTGCCCCGCCAAAGCATCGTCATTAAAGTACTCGGCACAAGTGGTTATGCGCCCCACGTCGCCACCCATTGCATAAACAGAGAGAAAAGCATCCTTGTCGACAACAAAACTATCCACAAAGCAGACCACCTCGCAATTGCGTATCATCCTGTCGAGCCTGTTGCACTGGTTCATACTCTGTTGTGCAGCATTGCGCAGGGCGTCATCATTTGTCTTGTCTATGAAGTCGCCATAATATTTGGCTGCTGTGGCATAGTCACGTTTCAGGGAGTACCAACGTCCCAGATACCAATAGGCCTTTACTATATTGCGAGAGGCAGCAAACTCCAGCATCTCTTGTACATCGACAGAGTCACCGGTCTCAATGCAGCAAGCAGCATACCAATAGCTATACTCACTGTTCTTAGGGTTCTTTGCAAGCAGTTTTTTAAACATCGGCTTCGCCTCGACAAAGCGCCCGTCGTCAAACATCTTCTTAACAACGTTCCGGCTTTGGGCAGCAGCTCCGGCAACAGCAACAAAGAACAATAGTACAAACGTCAATATCTTTTTCATATACAACTTTGTGGCCGAACACGGCCTGATACATTCACAAACCAATAAAATAATAACAACGACGAGCGAACCCAAACTCACAAAGTGTGTTTTGATATTCAATGCGAGCGCTATGCACATTCGCGGTCTACCGCAAATATACGAATAATTAGCACAACACCCCCCTGTTGCTTCTATTTTTTTAAATAAATTAAGAAAATGAACACATACACACCGCAAGAGATAGAAAAGAGTGATATAAAATTGCGCCAATGCCGCAATTTCACTAATTTTGCAGCCCGATAAAAGCCGACACACCGTATGCAAAGCGCCGGGCGCATTGTTTGTCGGACAAGAGACAAAAACGGGTATCGCAAAATAGAGCAAAGAACAGAAACAATGCCAAAGTTCACGCAACAGCAAAAGATATACAGGAAGATACAGAAGCAGTTCAACAAAGCAACGAAAGACTATGCTATGTTTGCCGATGGCGACAAAATTCTTGTAGCGCTCTCGGGAGGAAAGGACTCACTGACTCTGCTGCAACTGATGAGCGAGCGTAGCAGGATATTCAAGCCCTCGATAAGCATTGTGGCAGCACACGTCACAATGGTAAATATTCCTTACAAAACCGACACTCGCTTCCTACAAGAATTCTGCAATGCGTCGGGCGTTGAGCTACATATCATCAAGAGCAGTTTCGACGCATCGACCGACAAACGGAAATCGCCCTGTTTTCTCTGCTCCTGGAACAGAAGAAAGGCTCTTTTCACATTAGCGCAAGAACTTGGATGCAACAAAATTGCTTTAGGACACAATATGGACGATTTCATTGAAACAATGCTTATGAACATAACATTCCAAGGAACGTTCAGCGCTATGGCTCCGGTAATGACAATGGACAAATTTCCTATTTCAATCATACGCCCGCTGTGCCTTGTAAACGAAAACAATGTAGAAGAGTATGCAACAGAGAGCCGGTTTCCGCCACAGATTAAAAACTGCCCTTACGAGAACGACTCGAACCGCAAAGCAATGAAGGACCTGCTTGCACATCTCGAGAACCTGAACCCCGAGGCCAGATACAATCTTTGGGGAGCAATGAGCAACATACAGCCATCGCTACTGCCACCAAAAACAGTAAAAAAATAGTAAAAACATACAACAATGTCAAAAATTCTACTCACCATCCTACTGTTGATAATCTCAAACAGTTTTATGACACTCGCCTGGTATGGCAACCTCAAGCTCCAGGACATGAAAATCATCTCGCCGAACACATCCATCGTGATAATAATACTCATCAGTTGGTGCGTGGCGCTACTCGAATACTCGTTCCTTATACCGGCAAACCGCATCGGCTCGGACATCAACGGAGGTCCTTTTTCACTCGTACAACTAAAAGTTATACAGGAAGTGATTTCGTGCCTGGTATTCGGCGTCATCGTCTCGGTGCTCTTCAAAGGCGAAACACTACAATGGAATCACCTTGTAGCTGTAATATTCCTTGTACTTGCAGTGTACTTTGTATTCCTGAAATAGAAAGCAATACTGTTCCTATCAGATAGGAACGCCGGAAAAGCTGCGGCACATCATTGAGAAACCATAAAAAATCGCGCCGGGTGCATCACTGCAGCCGGCGCGCAACATTTAAACACTATTCACTTACTAAAACAATTACATTTATGGTTTTTTCTCAGTCTAAATCTTTCTTTACATATAGTTTTTCTTGCATTCAGTAAATATTGGAAGCAACACCAATTACTTGAAGTAGCGGTTGAACAGGCCCTCGAAGCCCTTGCCGTGACGCGCCTCGTCCTTTGCCATCTCGTGCACAGTGTCGTGGATTGCATCCAAATCGAGCTGCTTTGCACGCTTGGCAATGCGGTACTTGTCGCTGTTGGCCTCGGCCTCGGCATTCATTCTCTTCTCGAGGTTTGTCTTTGTATCCCAT
>JAFYWV010000054.1 GCA_017546505.1 Bacteroidaceae bacterium | reverse complement strand
TCCGCAGTACAAAATACTGCGGAGCTGCTTTGCCATTAAAGAAATATATCTTTATTTCATCTTTTCCTCAACCAAATCCTTCATTGCCTGGCCGCGGAGGTCGCGCTGGATGATTTTACCGTCAGGGCCAAAAAGAATAATCTGTGGAATGCCCTGGATGCCGTAGAGCTCGGTTGCATTGTCCTTGTTGTTCTGTGGAACCACAATCTGTGGATAGGTGATACCCTCCTCTTTGAGAGCCGCCTTGAATGCCGCCTCGTCGTCCCAAACGTTCACGCCAAGAACTGTGAAGTTCTTTTTGCCGAACTTGTTCTGCAACTCTATGAGGTTGGGAATCTCGCCCTTGCAAGGGCCACACCAGCTTGCCCAGAAATCAACGAGCACATACTTGCCTTTGCCTACATAGTCTGAGAGTTTTGAAGCCTTGCCGTCAATAGTATAGCCGGTGAAGTCGACGAACATTTTGCCGGCCTGAGTGGCTGCAGCCTTCTCATAGCTCTTGCGCAGAGCCTTGATTGATGCAAGCTCGCCTGCATACTTTACTGTTTTGATAGCCTCGTCCAAAGTCTCGAGTGTAGGATAGAACTGGCGTGCTGTCATTGAAACGATATATGCACCCATTACATTGTTCTTGTTGTCGTTGATGCCTTTGCGGTAGAGGTCATAGAACGCTTTCTCCTCATTGGCAAGCGCTGCGTTTATCTCCTCGCGGTTTTTGCCCTCGTTCATCAACTTGTCCATTTTTGCATTGATGGCATTGCCGGTCTCTGCAATTTTGTTGCCGAACGCGGCAAGTTTGTCGTTGTAACCGCCATTGTCGGTTACAGTCGCGGGGCGTGATGTGAAGTCGATAGCAGCCTTTGTGCCGGCAGCTGCAAGGACAACAACTTTGTTGCGGCGGTTCTTGTTGATGTTTACATCAAAAATCTTTTCGCCCTCAATTTTGTTCTCAAACTTGAAAGCACCATTTGTAATTACGCAAGAGTCGCAAGCCTTTGCTGTGTTCTGGTCAATGAGGTATGCTTTCTTGCCGTTTGAATCCTCGCCTGTCTTGCCTGTGATTGTATAGCTCTGTGCGCTTGCTGCGAAAGCAAATGCAGCCAAAGCTATTGTTGATAAAATTCTCATATTTGTATTTGTTAAAAGTTAATGTTCAAAAACCGTTTGCGAAAATAGTCTAAATAAATCAATAAATGTCTATGTTTACATTATTTAATATATTGAAACTGTTGTAACTACTCAAAAATGAGGGTTGCATAGCCCAAATAGCGCCCATTCTTGCCCATTTGCTGCATTAAGACCTCCTTGCTTTCACTGTTGACGTATGTCGCAGGCTGTTCAAAGTAGTCGTGCGAATGTCCTCCAAGTATTATGTCAATTCCTGATGTTTCCGTAGCCAGGCGTTCATCGTTGTATTCGTTCTTTATTTTCCATCCCAAATGCGAGAGGCACACGATGGCGTCGCACCCTTTTGCTTTGAGTTTGGAGACACATTCTTTTGCGGCTTCAATGGGCGATGTGTATTTTACGCCAACATAATTCTCCTGTGCAACAAGTCCTTTGGGGTCGGGTGAGAGGCCGAATACACCAATCTTCTTGTTGCCTCGCTCAATGATGGTATATGGTTTTACAAGCCCCTCGCATACAGTGCCGGTGAAATCGTAGTTGGCGCATACTACCTCGAATTTTGCCATTTGCAGCAGGCGTGCCAGATTGTCGAGTCCAAAATCAAACTCGTGGTTGCCGATAGTGCAGGCATCGTAGCCCATTGCGTTCATCAGTTCAATCTCAGTGCTTCCTTTGAAACAGTTGTAGTAGAGCGAGCCTTGTGAAAAGTCGCCACAGTCGAACAGCAGCAGGTTGTCCTTGCCGACAGAGTCGGCAATGTTCTCAATGAGCAATGCGCGGTTGAGCACACCGGCATTGCCGTTCCTTTCGGGCTCAATGCAGCTGTGTGTGTCGTTGGTGTGCAATATTGTTATCCTCTCTTGTGCGGTTGCACCATAGCACAGGCATAGTGTCAATATAAAAAGTATCTTTTTCATCTTGTTACTCCTTTATTGTTATACGTCCGTCGCACGCGGCGTCTATTCTTCTGCCGTCCGCGGTCTCTTTCTTTATGTACTCAACCATCAAGTCACGCAAAAGGTGGCTCGTGATTTCAAGGTCTGTGCCTTGAGCCAGGGTGGTGAGGTTGTCATTGCCTTGTGACAGGTAGTCGAGTGTGGCAATGCGGTATTCAGTCTGTGGCTCAATAGGCTTTCCATCAACGGCGGCATCCACAAGCCCTCCTTCTTTGGTTATGACCAATCTCATTCCGCTTATAGCCTCACCTCCCGCTTTTGCAATCTCCTTGCACAGCTGTGTCAACTGTTCGCCATTGAGCGTGAGGAATGCAAGCCTGTTTTCAAAAGTGAACACATTGTATATGTCGCCGAATGTTATTGTTCCGGCTGCAATGTTGCTCCTGAGGCCACCCTTGTTTGTTATGGCAATGTCTATCTTGCGGTTGCTGTGTTGCTGCGCCATTTGCATCAGGGCATCGGCGGCAAAGTTCATCAACGGGCTCTCGGGGATGAATTTTTCCAATGCCACGGCAGCTTCGCCCAGCACAGGGCTCTTTATGCTGTCTACATAGGCCTTGTCGCGTTCCAGTATTGCACGCACCTCGCTTGCTCCCCGGTTCGTGTCGGTTGCTGTTACTTTTATATTCCCGGCCTCTATCGTTACTTTCTGTTCCTTTGGGGCGCAGCCTGCCAGCGCTGCCGCCAACAGTGTGATTGTCAGATATGAATGCTTCATTGTTCCTGGTTTCCCGTTTAATTTACATTCCAAAGGTAGCGTTTGTGGCGCATAATAGCAAACTATCTTCAAAATAATGAGCAAGATTTGTTTAAATGCAAAAAATGTCCTATCTTTGTCCCCGCTTTCGGCGTAATCGCTGTCAAGGAAGAGTAACTTGATATGTTGCGTTTGAATGATTGAACAATTTAACAAATCAAAAAAATGGATTTAATTAAAATTGCTAAAGAAGCATTTGCTACTGATGTAAAGCGTGAGATGGAGTTCCACCCGGGTGATACTATCACAGTGGCTTACAAGATCATCGAGGGAACAAAAGAGCGTATCCAGATGTATCGTGGTGTTGTTATCCGCATCAGCGGTCACGGTTGCGAGAAACGTTTCACAGTACGTAAGATGTCAGGTACTGTAGGCGTTGAGCGTATCTTCCCATTGAACTCACCTGCTATCGACAGCATCACTGTCAACAAGCGTGGTCGTGTTCGTCGCGCAAAACTCTACTACTTGCGTGCCCTCACAGGTAAAAAGGCTCGTATCAAAGAGATTAAGGCTTGATAACCTTGTAAGATCAAACATAAAAAAGCAGCTCATTGAGCTGCTTTTTTATGTTTATGGGTTACTGTTCTTTCGAATTCTTGATTAACTCAAGTGCTCTCTCCTTGTCCTCTTCGTTCACAACGACAAGTACGCCTTTGCCAAATCCTGCATACGACGATGTGATGGCGCCTATTGTCTCGTCCATAATAGCACAGGGCACATCATTCGTGTCAAGCAATCCTTTGATAAGCTCGGCCTGCCACGCAGTCCCGGTGAATACCGTAATAAGTTTTTCCTTGTTCGCGTCGTTCATATTTACCTCCTTTTTTAAAAGATTAAACACGCAGTGTTGCTTGTTTGTTAGTTGTCTCTTTGCGAATATAGTCATTTGTCGCAAATAAAGTAAACTTTTTTCGCCCAATTGTAAAAACTTACGCTCGTTTGTGCTATATTCGCATAGAATTTTGTTAGAAAAACAATTAATACTTAAAATTATGATAGACGTAAAAGCTTGTTTAAAGGATGCCGAGGAGATGATGCAGATGACAATTATGCACCTCGAGGATGAGTATTCACACATACGCGCCGGCAAGGCAAACGTTCACTTGCTCGACTGTGTCCGTGTAAGTTCATACGGAGCAGAGATGCCGTTGAGCAATGTGGCAACAATCACCACCCCCGATATGCGCACCATCGCCATCAAACCCTGGGACAAGAATATGATTGCCCCTATTGAGAAGGCTATCATTGACTCTCCCGTTGGTATTATGCCCGCCAATAACGGCGAGGTTATCATCATTGCAATACCGCCATTGACCGGTGAGCGCCGCAAGGATTTGGTAAAGCAGTGCTCGCACGAGCTTGAGACCGCAAAAATCAGTATCCGCAACGCTCGTCGCGATGGTATCGATGTGATGAAGAAATCTGTAAAAGATGGAACTCCCGAGGATGTCGCTAAGGATGGCGAGGAGAGCTTGCAGAAAATTCACGACAAGTACATCAAGCGTGCCGAAGAGATTTTTGCAGCCAAGGAGAAAGAAATTATGACCGTGTAATATTTTTCACGGATGGCAGAGCTGGGTACAGTTATAAGGAGTTCGGGTAGTGTCTATGGAGTGCGTACAGCCTCCGGCGCTGTCGTTGACTGCAGGGTAAAGGGCAATTTCCGTCTGAAGGGAATACGCAGCACCAATCCGGTTGCAGTGGGCGACGTCGTGAAGTTTGATGTACGTGCTGATGGTACTGCTTATATCACCGAGATACAGGAACGGAAGAACTACATCGTGCGCAAGGCATCAAACCTCTCCAAACAGTCACATATTCTTGCAGCCAATCTCGATTTGTGCTTTCTTGTTGTGACTATAAGCCATCCGGTAACGGCAACAACATTCATTGACCGCTTTTTGGCTGCAGCCGAGGCCTATCGTGTTCCGGTTGTACTGGTATTCAATAAAGTCGACCTCTATGACGATGCCGAGCGTGAGGAGCTTGAATACCTCACAGCTCTCTATGAGAGCATCGGCTACAGATGTCTGCACACAAGCGCCGTGGGCGGTGCGGGGGTAGAATCGTTGAAGGCGGCAATGAGGGGCAAGGTGTCACTGCTTGCCGGCAATTCGGGTGTCGGAAAATCAAGCCTTGTGAACGCTGTAGCACCCGAAATTGCAGCCCGTGTCGGTGAAATCTCAAAGACCCACGACACCGGTATGCACACAACCACATACACCGAGATGTTTGAGTTTGCTCCCGGCAGTTATATTGTAGACACTCCGGGGGTGAAAGGGTTCGGAACTTTCGATATGGAGGTTGAGGAGATATCGCACTATTTTGTCGAGTTCTTCGAACTCTCAAAGGATTGCAAATATGGTAACTGCACCCACACTCACGAACCCGGTTGCGCAGTGCTTGCGGCACTTGAACGTGGTGAATTGGCCCCGTCGCGCTATCAGTCCTATCTGAGTATGCTCGAGGACAAGGAAGAGGGGAAGTACAGAGAGTCTCAATAATGACAAAAAAGCAGCGCAAATGCGCTGCTTTTTTGTCATTATCAGTGTTCGTCATTTCTGTGGGTGTGCAATCAGGTATTCTGCAATCTGCACTGCATTCAGTGCAGCGCCTTTCTTTATCTGGTCGCCTACAATCCACATAAGTATGCCGTTGGGGTTTGTGATGTCTTTGCGGATGCGGCCAACGTAAACAGGGTCCTGGCCTGCAAGGAACAGCGGCATCGGGTAAATCTTCTCCTCGGGGCTGTCCATAAGGATGAGTCCTTCGCCGTCTGTGATTGCGCAACGTACCTCCTCTACACTCAATGGGCGCTCTGTCTCAATCCACAACGACTGTGAGTGTGAACGCAGGGCGGGAACACGTACGCACTGTGCGCTTACCTCAATGTCGCTGTGCATAATCTTGCGTGTCTCGTTGTACATCTTCATCTCCTCCTTGGTGTAGCCGTTGTCTGTAAACACGTCAATTTGAGGAATTACATTGAATGCAAGCTGATATGCAAACTTCTCCACGGTGGGCTCTTCACCTGCAAGTACCTGGCGGTACTGCTCGTATAGTTCGGCCATCGCCGCTGCACCGGCGCCGCTTGCTGCCTGATAGGTTGAAGAGTGTACGCGCTTGATGTGCGAGAGGTTTTCAATAGCCTTCAGTGCAACAACCATCTGTATTGTTGTACAGTTTGGATTGGCGATGATATTGCGTGGACGATTGTAGGCATCGGTGGGGTTTACCTCGGGAACAACGAGAGGTACATCGCTGTCCATACGGAATGCACTTGAGTTGTCAATCATTACGGTACCGTGCTTTGTAATAGTCTCGGCGAACTCTTTTGAGACACTGCCGCCGGCCGATACAAAGGCATAGTCAACGCCCTGAAAATCGTCGTTATGCTTTAGCTCCTTGACTACATAGTCTACACCGCGATAGTTGTAAACCTGTCCTGCACTGCGAGCCGAACCAAAAAGTACCAGCTCGTCAAAAGGGAAATTTCTCTCGTCGAGCACGCGAAGGAACTCTTGTCCTACCGCTCCGCTGACACCTACAATTGCTATTTTCATAATTCTAATAGTTATATACTGTCTGCAAAAATACTTAAATTTTGTATTATATGCCTTTGACAATGCTATTTTTTTGTATTTTCGCTGTCTAAAATGCAACTTTATGGCTGAAAATTGGTTACAACGTGGTGAAGTCCTGTTGGGCGAGGAAAAACAGAACAGGCTTGCAAATGCTCATTTGCTCATTGTGGGGCTTGGCGGTGTAGGCTCTTGGGCTGCCGAGATGCTCTGTCGTGCAGGTGTCGGGGCGTTTACGCTTGTGGATGCCGATGTGGTCGATGTTACCAATATCAACCGCCAGATGCCGGCATTGGTTTCTACGGTGGGAACTCCCAAATGTAATGTGGTTGCAGAGCGTCTGCGTGCAATAAATCCCGGTGTAAAGTTGGTGGTAAAGCAGCAGTTCGTTGAGCCGGGGAATATTGGGCTGTTGTTCGACGGTGATGCCTTTGATTTTGTTGTTGATGCCATTGATACTCTCGAGCCCAAATGTGCACTCATCCGCGCCTGTTGGGAGCGTAATATAAAGATAATATCCAGTATGGGTGCGGGGGCAAAGTGTAATCTTGCAGCAATACGTACAAGCGAGTTGTGGAAAACCGAGCACTGCACGTTGGCAAAGAGTGTGCGTCGTCAGTTGCGTGATGAACGTGGCAGGCATAAACTGCCGGTGGTTTTCAGTGTCGAGGAGCCGCGACGTGAGGCTATACTTCCCAATCCGGCGGGTGGCAAGCCCATCATTGGTTCGCTTGGATATTTTACGGCAACATTCGGTTGCTACATAGCGGAATATGTAATAAGTGAGATATGATTGAGATAGAGAATTTGACCAAGAATTTTGGCGACCTTCAGGTGTTGAAGGGTGTAAACCTGACAATAGAAAAGGGTGAAGTCATCAGTATCGTGGGGGCCAGTGGTGCGGGCAAGACTACTTTGCTGCAACTCATTGGCACGCTTGACAAGCCTTCCGGTGGTACTATTCGTTTCGACGGTGAGGATTTGGGTTGTTTGAACAGCAAGCGTTTGGCGGCTTTCCGTAACAGACATATTGGCTTTGTGTTCCAGTTTCATCAACTGTTGCCCGAATTTACGGCTCTAGAGAATGTTCTGATTCCAGCACTTATTGCCGGCCGTAAACGTTCCGAAGCAGAAGTTGAGGCTATGCAGCTGTTACAGGTTATGGGGCTCTCTGAGCGTGCCAATCATAAGCCGTCCGAAATGTCGGGTGGAGAAAATCAGCGTGTAGCGGTTGCGCGTGCGCTAATCAACCATCCTGATGTTGTGCTTGCGGATGAGCCGTCGGGCAGCCTCGATAGCAAGAACAAGGAAGAGCTGCACAAACTGTTCTTCGACCTTCGTGACCGTTATGGGCAAACATTTGTCATCGTAACTCACGACGAGACTCTTGCGTCATATACAGACCGTACTCTTCGAATGGTAGATGGTGTTATACAGGAGTGCATTGTTAAAAAATGCTAAAACAAGAGTGTTGTATTTTACATTGCAAGTGTTCTGCTGTCAAATAAACAAATGATGGAGTTTCCATTGTTTTTCAATGTTTGTCTTTACGGCCTCTGCTTTGGCGGAGGCCGTATTATCAAAGAAGAATAAAAAAAGTAATTATGAAAAGGATTTTATTTTTTATTGTTGTTGCTATGTTTGCAACAGTGACATTCGCACAGCACCGGCATCGTCAGCATCCGCCACGTCAGTTTAATCCCGAGGAGATGGCACAGCGCCAGACCGAGCGTCTGCATCAGGCTTTGCAGCTTGACAGTGTTCAGTTGCAGGCGGTGTTCTTGATTAATTATGCCGATGCGCTCACAATGCAGGACAGTATCAATGCCCGTCGTGAGCGAGCCGAGAAAATGCGTGCCGAGGGTAAGAAACCAGAGCGTGTCCAGCCGTCTCAGGAGCAGATGAAGGCGATGGCAGAGTTGCGTGATCAGCGAGAAGAGGTGCGTAATGAGCAAATGAAGCAGATTCTGACAGCTGAGCAGTTTGAAAAGTATCTGAAGTATCAGGAGGAGCGACGCAATAGAATGCGTCAAGGCCGTGGCGGCCGTCCGGGTGTCAGGCCCGGTGGTGCACCGCGTGGCGAGGAGATGCAGTGATATATGACCCTTTATTATACGGCAGCAATGTGTAAACGTTGCTGCTGCTTTTTTATCGGACAAACTGCAAAAGCAAATTTGTTGTGTGTCTCTGTCTTGTGTCCGCAGAGCGTTCGATGATGTCAATGTGATACAATCTTTTGCGCTCTTGCAACAGTGGCATTAAATTTGCTAAATTCGGAATAAAATCGTATTTTTACACAATGTTCCTAACATTTTGCACAAAATGGCTGTAGAAGTAATAAAAGTGACAACTGTCAAGCAACTGAAGCGCTTTGTACGTTTCAGCTATGAGTTGTACAAGGATAATCCATACTATGTTCCTGCACTCTTTGAGGATGAGATGGGTACTTTGCGCAAGGACCGTAATGCAGCATTTGATTTTTGCAATGCAGATTACTTCCTTGCCTGTAGAGATGGTGAAATTGTAGGTCGCATAGCTGTGATAATAAACCCTCGGGCTAATGAAAAGTGGGGTCGTAGGGCGGCGCGCTTCGGGTGGGTCGATTTTATAGATGACAACGAGGTGGTGGATGCACTTTTCTCTACGGCCGAGGCTTGGGCACGCGAGCACGGAATGACAGAACTGCAGGGGCCGTTGGGGTTTACCGACCTTGACCCCGAAGGTATGCTCATTGAGGGGTTTGACCGTTTGAGTACAATGGCTACAATATATAATCATCCTTATTATCCAAGGCATCTTGAACGTTTGGGCTTTGTCAAGGATACCGATTGGGTTGAATATCTGTTCAAAGTGCCTGGTGAAAAGTGGTCCAAGGCCGAGCGTGTTGCGGCTATCGTGGAGAAAAAAAACGGATTGCGTCTTGTTAAGGCAAAGTCGCGTTCGGAACTGGCAAATAGATATGGCAAGGCTGTTTTTGAGTTGTGTAACGAGTGCTATGCCGAGTTGTACGGTTACTCACCATTGGACCAAAAGCAGATTCAACAGTATGTGAAGATGTATTTGCCTTTTGTTGATTTACGTCTGCTTTCGTTGGTGGTTGACAAGGATGATAATCTTGTGGCGCTTGGTGTAAGCATATACTCGCTTGCCGAGGCATTGCGCAAAGCAAAAGGCTCTCTGTTCCCGTTCGGTTGGTGGCATATACTTAAGGCTCTATTCATAAAGCCGCCCAAAAGGCTCGACTTCTTGCTCGCAGCAGTGAAACCCGAGTATCAGAGCAAGGGTGTATTTGCGTTGGTCTTCAATGAACTCATCGAGCATTACATTGATATGGGGGTTGTTGAAATTGAGAGCAATCCCGAACTTGAGGATAACAAGAATATACAGAACCTTTGGAACGATTTTGAGAAGGAACAACACAAACGCCGCCGCGCATTCAGGAAAGAGCTATAAAAGAATAAAAATATGTCCGAAGAAAAAGATTTGGAGTTTAACGAGAACAAAGTAAGTGCTGCCGATTATGGTGACGACTCTATCCGTCATTTGAGTGATGTGGAGCACATTCGTCTGCGTCCGGGTATGTACATCGGTAAGTTGGGCGACGGCTCGCAGAGCGATGATGGTATATATGTGTTGCTCAAGGAGGTTGTGGACAACTGTATCGACGAGTTCAAGATGGGCTTTGGCAAGCGCATAGAGATTGATGTGATAGAGAATCACTCTGTCGTAGTGCGTGATTATGGTCGTGGTATTCCACAGGGAATGATGATACAGGCGGTGAGCAAACTGAATACCGGAGCAAAGTATGACGACAAGGTTTTTCAAAAGTCGGTAGGTCTTAACGGCGTCGGTCTCAAGGCTGTGAACGCAACCAGTACCCATTTCGAGGTGCGCAGCTACCGCGAGGGCGTCGTGCGCATTGCCAAGTTCGAGAAAGGTATTCTGGTGAGTGACACTACTGAAAAGACAAACGACGAGAACGGTACCTACATCTCGTTTACTCCCGACAACTCTTTGTATCGTAATTTTGAGTATCGTCCGGCATACATTGAAACTCTTCTGCGCAATTATACCTACCTGAACACAGGCCTTGCCATTATGTTTAACGGTAAGCGCATACTTTCACGCAATGGCCTTGTTGATTTGTTGGGTGACAGGATGACTGCCGAAGCGCTCTACCCGATAATCCATCTTAAGGGCGCTGATATTGAGGTGGCATTCACTCACGCCCATCACCAGTATGGCGAGGAGTACTACTCCTTTGTCAATGGTCAGCACACATCGCAGGGTGGAACGCATCAGAGTGCTTTCAAGGAACTTGTTGCGCTTACAATCCACGATTTCTTCTCGGCCAAGAATTTTGAGTATTGCGACATTCGCAACGGTATTGTTGCTGCGATAGCAATAAACATTCAAGAGCCGGTGTTTGAGAGTCAGACAAAGGTGAAACTGGGCTCTACAACCATTGCTCCCGACCCGGGCAGTATGAGCGTGAAGAAATTTATTGGTGACTTTATCAAAGAAGAACTTGACAACTTCCTTCATAAGAATCCCGAAATCAGCGACGTAATCCTCTCAAAGATTACCGCATCGGAGAAGGAGCGCAAGGAACTTGCCGGTCTCACCAAACAGGTGCGCGAGAAGGCCAAGAAGGTTAATCTTCACAATCGCAAACTGCGCGACTGCCGCATACACTACAATGATAGCAAGGGCGACCGTATAGACGAGAGCTGCATCTTTATAACCGAGGGAGATTCGGCCAGCGGTTCAATCACCAAGAGCCGCGATGCAAATACCCAGGCTGTGTTCAGCCTGCGTGGAAAACCGCTGAACTGTTTCGGGTTGAGCCGTGCTGTGGTATATCAGAACGAGGAGTTTAACCTTTTGCAGGCAGCCTTGAATATCGAGGATGGTTTGGAAGGTTTGCGTTACAATAAAGTGATTGTGGCTACTGATGCAGATGTCGATGGTATGCACATCCGTTTGCTGATGATAACATTCTTTTTGCAGTTCTTCCCCGAATTGATAAAGAAAGGCCACGTGTATATACTGCAGACTCCACTGTTTAGGGTGCGCAACAAACGCAAATTGCCGCGTGGCAAGAAAGGCGCCGAGGAACGCAAAGAGCAGAAAGGTGACTTTGAAACGATATATTGTTACAGTGACGAGGAGCGTCTGGCTGCGATAGAGAAATTGTCGCCTAATCCCGAGATTACACGATTTAAAGGTCTTGGAGAGATTTCGCCCGATGAATTCCGCAATTTCATTGGTCCGGATATGCGTCTGGAGCGTGTGGAACTTCACAAGGATGATAAAGTTGAGGATTTGCTTGCCTATTATATGGGCAAGAATACAATGGAACGTCAGAACTTCATCATTGACAATCTTGTTGTCGAGGAGGATAAGGCCGACGAGGAAAACAGATGAATATGCCACATACAGCACTTTTTGCAGGGTCGTTCGACCCTTTTACCATAGGCCATCATTCGCTTGTTGAACGTGCTTTGCTGATGTTTGACAAAGTGGTCATTGCTGTTGGATGCAACAGTGAAAAAGGAGGTTGTGCCACAGTCGATGAACGTGTGGCGGCAATTGCCGGTTATTATGATGGTGACAGCCGTGTCGAGGTTTGCTCATACAGTGGCCTGACAATGGATTTTGCACGTGAAGTGGGTGCAGATGTACTGCTTCGGGGGGTGCGTAATATCAAGGATTTTGAGTATGAACGTGAACTGGCCGATATTAACAAGCAATTGGGTGGCATTGACACTGTGTTGCTGGTTAGTGAGCCTGGTTATTCGTCGGTGAGCAGCAGTGTGGTGCGTGAACTCGTGCGCTATGGCAAGGATGTGTCAGGGTTATTGCCCGGCAAATAAACTTTTTAAATCAGATTATTTATGAGAAAGATATTCCTGTTTGCAACAGTTCTTTTGTTTTCCCTTTCAGTAAAGGGACAGCAGATACCGGAGCATATAATGAAACTTATGTATACCGGAAATATTATTGACAATTTCTATGTCGATGATGCCGATAGTGAAAAGATAACGGAGGAGGGTATAAAGGCTATGCTCAAGGCTCTCGACCCTCACTCTACATATACTAATGCAAAGGAGACAAAATCTTTGTTGGAGCAGATGCAAGGCAGTTTCGGTGGCATTGGAATACAGTTCAATATTGTCTCTGATACTCTTTATGTAATCCAGACTACCATCAATGGCCCTTCGGAGCGTGCCGGTATATTGCCCGGTGACAGAATTGTTGCAGTCAATGATACTGCAATTGCCGGAGTGAAAATGGAACGTGGTGACATTATGACACGTCTGCGCGGCGAGAAGGGTACGACAGTGGAGGTTGATGTCGTGCGCCGTGGAATAGACCGCAAACTTCATTTCAGTCTTGTGAGGGACGATATAAGTACCCAGAGTGTTGATGTTGCGTATATGATTGATAAAAAGAACGGATATATACGTATCAATGCTTTCGGTGCAAAGACTCACGGTGAGTTTGTGACAAAACTGGATTCGTTGAAAGGTCTTGGAATGAAAAACCTCATTCTCGACCTGAGCGGCAATGGTGGCGGCTATCTCACGGCTGCTGTGGGTATCCTGGGTGAACTTATCGATGAGTCGCAACTGGTGGTGTACACCGAAGGAAAGAAAAATCCGCGTTACGAGTATTTGTCGCAGGGTGAGGGGAAATTCCGCAAGGGTAACCTTGTTGTGATTGTGGATGAGACGTCTGCTTCGGCATCAGAGATTCTTGCCGGTGCCGTGCAGGATTGGGACCGTGGTCTCATTGTGGGCCGTCGCACATTTGGCAAAGGGCTTGTGCAGCGCCCATTCCAGTTGCCCGGTGGCTCAATGATTCGTTTGACCATAGCCCGTTACTATACCCCTACGGGGCGTTGCATACAGAAACCCTACGATAACGACTCGGTTAAGTATGAGGATGACCTTATGAACCGTTATAATAGAGGTGAGATGACAAGTGCCGACAGTATTCATTTCCCTGATTCGCTGAAGACCCATACGTTGCGTCTGGGGCGTCCTGTGTATGGCGGCGGTGGTATAATGCCCGACTACTTTGTTCCCGTGGATACGGCCCGCTATACTAAATACCATCGTGCTTTGGCTGCAAAGGGTTGTATAATACAGGCATCGTTGCGTTATGTGGATGAGAACCGCGATAAACTTGTGGCAGAGTATCCCACAATAGAGGAGTATGAAAAACGCTTCGAGGTTGACGATGCCTTTGTCGGGATGCTCAGACAACAGGGTGTCAATGACAGTGTCAAGATTGAAGGTGGCGAGGAGGAGTTCCTGCGCTCGCTCCCTGAACTCAAATTGCAGTTGAAACAGCTTGTCGCACGCGACATTTGGGATATGAATCAGTTTATGAAACTATATAACAAAAACAGTGATATATTCAAAAAGGCGTATGAGTTGATAAACGAGAAGAAGTTTGAGAAACTGATGCTGAAATGATACAAGTCAAAAGGAGAAGTGGAAATGAAAACTACTTCTCCTTTTTGCAAACTATAAGTACTTTGTTTCCATCGGCTAAAGTGGTGGCGAAGATATAATGGTCGCCGCCGTCGGCAAGTCTCAGGCGTTTGCGCAGCTGCTGTACATTCTCGGGGAAATTGCGAACTGTGATGTTTGCTTTTTGCAGTGCCTGCACTCTTTTTATTTCAGTCTTTGAAAAACCTGCTACCTCAACTACTTTGAATGTGCGCCCTGGAAAGTCCGGGGTGTATGTGCCGGCGGTGTAGAGTTGGCTGTTGGGGTGGAGCTTCTTTAGCCCCATTCGCAGTGATAGTGTGTTGTGGCATCCTGCTTTTTGAATGGTGGCATTGGGCTCGTAGATGTATTCACCGACGGTGGTGCTGAATGTTGAGGCAGAGCGGCTCTCTTCGTCTTGTGTGAATGTAAATTCGTGAGTGCCATCTTTTCGTATGTCTATGCAGTGTATCTGACACTTCTCGCTCTTGTCACGTTGCAGTGTAAAAAGTAATTCCTTGCATTCGTTGTTTACGGCAATGATATGCACTGATGCTACACTCTTCAATTGGCGGCAGGCTTGTGTGATGTCAAGCATAGGAGAGCATTTGATCATCACTCTATTAGCTTTTGCCAAAAGCGCCTCTTCCATTTCTACAACATTGGGCTCGCAGTCGGACAGTGCGACAACCTTGCGGCCGTCGCCGTCGCGGCGTGCCGGGTCTATGAATATCCAATCCAGTTGCGGCAAGCGTTCAAGCTGCTCTTCGCTGTTGCCGTTTATGACCTTTGCGTGATTGAGTCCCAAGAGAGAAAAGTTGGCTGTGGCAATATCGCACAATCTCGCGTTGCGCTCGATGTAGAACGCTTCTTTGAAACCGTGTGCTATGTAGCTGAAATCGATGCCGAAGCCGCCTGTGAGGTCGGCGAAACGTTCTCCCGTAGCTATTGAACTTTTATACTTTGCCGTCTGTTCACTAGAGCATTGTTCCATAGAAATCTTGGGCGGGTATATAATACCCTCTACTGCCGACCACGATGGCAGTTTCTCGCGTGCCTGTTGCCACCCCTCAATCTGTACCACAGCTTCGCGTATGTCCACATTCGGGTAGCGCTTGCCCTGCAAGGCTAGCGTGCGCACGTCATCATTGCGGTGTTGTGCAATGAACTCTATGGTTGTGCTGTCAAGCATAACTGTCAGTCCTTATTGAGAATGATTAATGCTCCGATGACGCCCGGAACCCAACCGCAACAGGTGAGCAGCACTATAATGAGGAAAGAGCCGCATCCTTTATCTACGACAGCGAGCGGTGGAAAGAAAATTGCTAAAAGGACTCTTATTAATGACATTTTTATGTTGTTTTTGGATTATACTCTCATTCAAAAAATTCCGCGGAGATTGCGGCGAACCTGTTTGTGGCTATAAAAGTACAATATTATTGCTCATTATACAAGGGTTTTGATTAAATACAATAATATTTAAAAGTGTCAAAATTGCCGATTACGCAAACGGTTAATCGTGATGAAGATATGAAATTTGATGAGGCTGTTGAAAGTATGCGTGCGGTGTTGAAGGATAGAATGAAGCCTGTATCGGATTACATTTCTGCTTAAAAGTAGTTCTTTCTGGCTTACGCCTTTCAGGGGGCATACCCCTTTTTGCTTATTTGTGTATGAATGTTATATGCTTATTTGCTGTGTGTGCTAACAGGAAGAGTTGTGCTGTGCTCGTTTAATCAAGGTGATGGCTTGTTCAATTTTTTCAATGATGTCGGTTTGTATACAGGCAAGATTGTCGGATAGACAAACAAAAAAGCGTCTGCCCCTTGCGGAGCAGACGCCGTATTTAGGCTTAAGCGTTTATTAGAGTTTTGGACCTGCAGCAACAAGAGCCTTACCTGCCTCGTTGCCTGTGTACTTGGTGAAGTTCTTGATGAAACGGCCAGCCAAGTCAAGTGCCTTCTCCTCCCACTGAGCTGCGTCAGCGTATGTGTCGCGTGGGTCGAGGATTGCAGGGTCAACACCTGGCAACTCTGTTGGAACAACAAAGTCGAAGTGTGGAATAGTCTTTGTAGGAGCTGTATCGATTGAGCCATCGAGGATAGCGTCGATGATACCACGTGTGTCCTTGATTGAGATACGCTTGCCGGTACCGTTCCAACCTGTGTTAACGAGGTAGGCCTTAGCACCGTTCTTCTCCATCTTCTTAACCAACTCCTCGCCATACTTTGTTGGGTGCAAGCTCAAGAATGCAGCACCGAAGCAAGCCGAGAATGTTGGAGTAGGCTCTGTGATACCGCGCTCTGTACCTGCCAACTTAGCGGTGAAGCCGCTGAGGAAGTAGTACTGAGTCTGCTCTGGGTTCAGGATAGAAACCGGAGGCAATACACCGAAAGCATCAGCTGACAAGAAGATAACCTTCTTTGCAGGAGCTGCCATTGAACCTGGCTTGATGTTGTTGATGTGGTTGATTGGGTAAGATACACGAGTGTTCTCTGTAACGCTCTTGTCGGCGAAATTGATTTTGCCGTTTGCGTCAACAGTCACGTTCTCGAGAAGTGCGTCGCGCTTGATGGCGTTGAAGATATCGGGCTCGCTCTCCTTGTCAAGGTTGATAACCTTTGCGTAGCAACCGCCCTCGAAGTTGAACACTGAGTCGTCGTCCCAACCGTGCTCGTCGTCACCGATAAGCATACGCTTTGGATCGGTTGAAAGAGTAGTCTTGCCTGTACCTGACAAACCGAAGAAGATGGCTGTCTCGCCCTTCTCGTTTGTGTTAGCCGAGCAGTGCATTGAAGCGATGCCCTGGAGTGGCAAGTAGTAGTTCATCATTGAGAACATACCCTTCTTCATCTCACCACCATACCAAGTGTTGAGGATGATCTGCTCCTTAGATGTCAAGTTGAATACAACTGCGGTCTCTGAGTTCAAGCCGAGCTCCTTGTAGTTCTCAACAGCAGCCTTTGAAGCGTTGTAAACAATGAAGTCGGGCTCGCCGAATGCCTCAAGTTCCTCGGCTGTAGGACGGATGAACATATTTGTTACAAAGTGAGCCTGCCAAGCAACCTCCATAATGAAGCGAACCTTCAAGCGTGTTGCAGGGTTAGCACCGCAGAATGCGTCAACAACGAACAACTTCTTGTTAGAGAGCTCCTTTGTCGCAATCTCCTTCAAAACGTTCCAAGCCTCTGTTGTAACAGGCTTGTTGTCGTTCTTGTACTCCTCTGATGTCCACCATACAGTGTTCTCTGAAGTTGCATCCTTAACGATGAACTTGTCCTTAGGAGAACGACCTGTGTAAACACCTGTCATTACGTTTACTGCGCCAAGCTCTGTAACCTGACCTACTTCAAAACCCTCAAGACCGGGCTTTGTCTCCTCTGCGAACAACTGCTCATAAGAGGGGTTGTGAAGAATCTCCACAGCACCGGTGATACCATACTTGGTAAGATCTAATGTTGCCATAATTCTAAAAATAAATTATTAGTTAATGTCTTTTGTTTTCTCGCTTTTTTGAGTCTTTTCGGCGTCTTTTCGTCTAAATTGCCGAAGTTCTCCGAATGCAAATATATATCTTTTTGTTTAATACCCAAAACTAATTAAGGAAAAATTTCCGTAATTGGTGCAAAAAAGGCTTTTTTTACCGTTTTTTTACACTTTTTTTGTGATATTTTACTTTCTTATTGAGCGGTATGTGTGAATTTTATTGTTTTTTATGTTGGTTAAATGGGTTAAAACATTACGTTTTTGATAGATGATTCTTGATAATTCTGACATTTTGTGTTTTATGCGAATTTTCTATTGTTTGTGTAGTTTTTTTCTCAATTATAATTTTTTATAATAAAATTGTTATCTTCGCAATGTTAATGACAAACAAGAATCGTTAAACAAATCAATTTTTATTATATGAGCAAGAAAGTAACAATGCCTTGGGAAGAGCGTCCCGAGGGCTGCAATGACGTTATGTGGCGTTATTCAAAGAATCCGGTAATCGACCGTTATGCAATCCCAACTTCAAACAGCATATTCAACAGTGCTGTAGTGCCTTTTGGCGATGGCTATGCAGGTGTGTTCCGTTGCGACAACAAGGCGGTGCAGATGAATATCTTTGCCGGTTTCAGCAAGGATGGTATAAACTGGGAAATCGAGCACGAACCAATAGTGTTCAAGGCCGGTAATACGGATATGATTGAGTCGGAGTATAAATACGACCCACGCGTCACTTGGATTGAGGACCGTTATTGGATTACCTGGTGCAACGGTTACCACGGCCCCACAATAGGCATTGCCTATACATTTGACTTCAAGGAGTTCTTCCAGTGCGAGAATGCCTTCCTGCCATTCAACCGCAACGGTGTGCTGTTCCCCGAGAAAATCAACGGCAAATATGCAATGTTGAGCCGTCCCAGTGACAATGGCCACACACCTTTCGGCGACATCTACATCAGCTATAGCCCCGATATGAAGTACTGGGGAGAACATCGTTGTGTGATGAAAGTGACTCCGTTCCCCGAGAGTGCTTGGCAATGTACGAAGATTGGTGCAGGCTCAGTACCCATTCTCACCGATGAAGGCTGGTTGCTCTTCTATCACGGTGTAATCACCACCTGCAACGGTTTCCGTTACTCTATGGGTGCCGCTCTGCTCGACAGGAACGACCCTTCAAAGGTGCTTTACCGCACAAAGCCTTATCTGCTTGCTCCGGCTGCACCATACGAACTTGCCGGTGATGTGCCCAATGTGGTGTTCCCTTGCGCGGCCCTTAATGATGGTGACAGGGTGGCTGTTTACTACGGTGCAGCAGACACTGTTGTGGGTATGGCGTTCGGTTATATAAGCGAAATCATTGATTTTATGAAGAAGAACAGCTGCAAATAAATCCTAAAAAGCGCAGCCCTTCGTTGCGCTTGCCCTAAATTCAAATAAACTCCGGTTCTTAGACCTTCGCAAGCTTTGGGTTGCATCTTTTTATAATTTATTTGTCTTATAGGTTACCGGGTGGCAAATTTGCCACCCGTTTGCTTTTGTTTTTCGCTTTGACAACATCGTCTTTCCGCAACGCACAGGGCGCGATTGGACTCCGCGCTACCTGCGACCTGTTGCTGCCGATGTTGTCGACTCCTAGGTTTTCCGCTTTAACCTTTCCGCTTTCCGCTCTCTTCGAGCCGTTGCATCCACTCATACCAATTGGGAATGTAGAGCGTTGCTACCACAGTGTTTAGCAGCATACCGAACACCACTGCTGCACCAAGCGAGAGTCGCGCTCCGGCTCCGGCACCGTCGGCAAACAGCAACGGCATCACACCAAGCACAAAAGCAAGCGATGTCATCAGGATGGGGCGAAGACGGACGTGTCCGGCCTCGGCTGCACTTTGACGTATGTCGTTGCCGTCTTTTCTGAAATCGCGCGCAAATTCCACAATGAGAATTCCGTTCTTGGCGCTCAAGGCTATGAGCAGCACAATACCGATTTCTGTGTATATGCTCACCGGTATTCCGGCGATTATGCAGCCTAATATTGCGCCAAGCAGCGCAATGGGAACACCCATAATGGCGGCAACCGGGCTTGTCCAGCTTTCGTATTGGGCTGCAAGTACAAGAAACGCAACAAGCAGTGCAAGCGCAAGTATAAGCAATGTGTTCTGTCCGGCCGCTTCCTCCTGATAGGCCACTCCTGTCCATTCATATCCGAACTCATCGCCAAGCTGTGCCTTGAACAGTTGTGCCACCTCATCCATTACCTGGCTCGAACTGTATCCGGGCGCGGTGTTGGCGGTAACGGTTGCGCTGTTGTACATATTATAGCGTACAAGCTGGTCGCTGCCAAGTATCTCGTCGGCTGTGACAAAGCTGCTGAAAGGAACCATCTCGCCCTTGTTGTTGGCAAGGCTCAGCTGCATAATGCTCTCTATTAGCTTCTGGTTGCGCTCACTTGCCGACATCTTCACTTGCCATATACGCCCTAGCAACACAAAGTCGTTTACATATAACGAGCCCATATAATAACTGAGAGTGTAGAGTACGTTACCGATGTCAAGCCCCATTGCAATGGCCTTGTCGCGGTCAATGTTTATGCGGTATTGTGGTACATCGGCCTCGAATGAACTGTTCATTGAGGCTATGGGACTTCCTTTACCATAGCTTTCCACAAGTGCGTCTACGGCCTTTTGCAGTTCGCTCATTCCAAGTGCCTTGCGATCCTCTACCTGCATCTGCAAACCGCCCACATTGCCAATGCCCGGGATTGCCGGTGGCACGAAGGCAAAGCATTGCGCCTCCTCAATCTCTGTATATGCCTGCCGGTTGAAACGCTCCACAATGGCTGCTGCCGATTCACTCTTTTTTTTGCGGACGCTCCAATCTGTCAGTACGACGAAAACGCTGGCCGCATTGCTTTGGCGGCCGCTGTTCATAATGCTGAAACCGCTGATACTGATGTTGGTCTTTACCTCAGGGTAGGACGATATGATTTTCTCCACCTTTGCGGCAACAGCCTCGGTGCGTGCAAGTGAGCTCGCCGGTGGCAACTGCACGCTCACTATGAAATAGCCGTCGTCCTCGTCGGGGATGAAAGTGGTGGGCTGTTCCTTGAACAGGTATATTGCCGCAGCAACCATTGCCGCAAAACTTATTGCTGCTACCCAAACGTGGCGTAAAAGGTACGATACGCATTTGTCATAGCCACGTTGCAAAAGGTCGTAACCCTTGTTGAACCAACGGAAGAACCACCCCTGCTTGTGTTCTTTGCCGGGGCGTAGCAACAGTGCGCTGAGAGCCGGGCTTAATGTGAGTGAGTTGAAACCGCTGAACAGTGTTGCTGTGGCAATGGTGAGTGCAAACTGTTTGTATAGTTGCCCCGATATGCCACCAATCATTGTGGTGGGGATAAATACAGCCATCATCACAAGAACCACTCCGACAATCGGTCCGCTAATCTCGTCCATTGCCTTTTCTGTGGCCTCGCGCGGCGGCAACCCCTCTTCGTCAATGATGCGTGTGGCGTTTTCTACCACCACAATCGCATCATCGACCACTATGGCTATGGCCAGTATTATACCGAACAGTGTCAGGGTGTTTATAGTGAATCCGAAAAGCAGCATCACGGCAAATGTGCCTATGAGTGACACCGGGATGGTGAGACAAGGAATGAGTGTCGCACGCCAGTTCTGCAAAAAGAGGAAGATGACGAATATCACCAGCAGTGTAGTCTCAAGAATGGTAAAGAGAACTTCTTTGATGGAGCTGCGTACGACTTCTGTCGTGTCAAGAGCTATCTGATACTGCACTTCGGGTGGGAATGCCGTTGCCAACTTCTCCATCCTCTCTTTTACGGCTTTCGATACTGCGAGTGAGCTTGACCCCGGGGATTGGTACACTGCGAGGGCTGCTGTGGGCTTCCCACGGAGCCTTGACGATGCCGAGTAACTCTCGCTGCCAATCTCAATCTTTGCAATGTCCCCCAGACGCAGCATATCTGTGCCGTCGTTGCGTATGACAATGTCGGCGAACTCCTTGGCATCTTTCAGGCGGCCTTGTACGTTAAGGGTGTATTGGAATGCGTTATCGGCAGTGTCGTCGAGTGTCTGCCCCACATAACCGGCCGACACGGCAAGGTTCTGCTTGCTGATGGCCTGGTACACTTCGGCTGCCGATATACCGCGTATTCGCATAGCCTCGGGGTCAAGCCACACGCGCATTGAGTATTTGCCGGCTCCCATAATATCCACTCCGCCCACCCCGGGGGTGCGTGTGAGCTGGTCCACAAGCTGTAGTTGCGCATAATTCGAGAGGTAGAGCTGGTCATAGTTCTCGTTGCCGGTGAGGGTTATGAACAGCACAATGTTGGTCGACTGTTTCTGCACCGTCACTCCCTGCTGTGTAACCTCGCTTGGCAAGGAATTGAGTGCTATGTTCACGCGGTTCTGCACCAGCACGGTTGCCATATCAATGTCTGTGCCCACCTCAAATGTAACGGTAAGGCTGTATGTGCCCGATGAGGATGATGTAGAACTCATATATAGCATACCGTCCACACCGTTCACCTGTTGTTCGATGGGTATTCCCACTGTTTGGGCTATGGTCTCGGCATTGGCGCCGGGATATATGGCTGTTACCTGCACGGTGGGTGGGGTGATGGATGGGTATTGGTCGATTGGGAGTACAAATATTGATACACCGCCGGCCACCAGCAACAGCAACGAAAGCACTGTTGCAAAGATGGGGCGTTCAATGAAGAATTTGGAGAATTTCATAATTGTAGTTGTTTGATGAGGCTCAAGATATTTGTGTGACTACTCCATTATTGGGGTGATGGGCATTCCGTTGCGCACTTTGAGCAGTGCTTTTGTGACGTAGCGCTCACCGGGTTCAATACCTGCAGTGACAAGGCGCAGTGTATCGTCTATAATACTGCCTGTCTCTATGCGACGGTATTCAACCTCGTTGCTGTCGTTGATGACATAGATGAACTTGCCCGTCTGGTCTGTGCCGATGGAGGCATCTTTTATGAGCAGCGCATTGTCTATCTTGTCGTATGGCATAATTATGCTTATGTAGCTACCGCTCTTGAGCAGGCCATCGCTGTTGGGGAGTTCTGCGCGTATCTGCAGCGTTCCGGTACCGGTGTTGACGTTGGGGGCAAGGTAGTCAATGGTGGCATTGCGCCTTATGATGTTTCCCTCACCGAGCGTGAAGGTTATATTGCTCTGGTCAATGCCGCCGTTTGTGGCAAGTGCCTTCCTGAACCACTGTATGTCGGGGATGTCAAAAAAAGCGTACATAAGGTCATCCTTGTACAGGTGACACAGTTCCACGGGTGACATCTCGCCTGCGATGTATGCTCCTGTCGGCTGCTTTGTAAGGCTTATGCTGCCGTCAACGGGGGCTTTGATGTAGCAATATCCCTGTTTTGTACGTGCACTGTTGAGTGCCGCTCTTGCATTGTCAACAGCGGCATTGCTGCTCTCGACATTGCTCTTGGCCTGCAGCACTTCAATCTTGCTCACTGCATTGCTGCTTATGGCGGCCTGCATACGTTCGTAGTTGCTTTGGGCATACTCCTGTTGGGCTATTGCTGTTTGCAGGTTGGCCAGAGCCTGTGTCACGGCATTGTCGTAGAGAGTCGGCTCGATTACATATAACAAGTCGCCTTTCTTCACTCGGCTGCCCTCTGTGAAGTTTCGTTTTATGATGTTACCGTTTACGCGTCCCACAATGGGGATTGTGGCATCTGCTTTCAGGTAGCCCGGGTATTCGCGTGTGAGTGTTACTTCTCTTACAATTGGTGTGGAAACATCAATGGGTAGTGCTGCGCCGCTTGTTGCGGGCTCGGCTTTCTTGTAGCACGCAGTTGTGACAAGAAGTGCCATTGCAAAAAACAGTTTTTTCATATCAGTAATTTGTTTTTGATATTGTTACCATCCGCCTCCAAGGGCTTCATAAAGTTTTACAAGGTATATAAGTGAGCCACCCAGGGCCTGTACAAGGTAGTTTTGATAGGTGAGCAGTGAACGCTGTGCGTCGAGCACGCTTTGGAATGGGGTGAGTCCCTGCTTGTATAGCTCAAGAGAAAGGGTGAGTGTCTCCCGGTTCTGGTTCACGGCCTCTCGCAGTGCAACAATTTGTGTTATGGAGTTCTTGTATTCTGACATAGCACTTTCAACCTCTTGTATGGCAGTGAGCATTTTCTCGTTGAAATTGAGTATGCTGCCGTCGAGTGCGGCACGTGCCTCGCGTGTGGCATTCACCCTGTCGTTTCCGCTGAATATGTTCCATTTTATGGTGGGAGCAATCTCCCAGGTGAGGCTTCGTGAATGGAAAAGGCTCTTCATCTCGCCCGAGGCAAAGCCTATCGAGCCGCTGACAAGCAGTTGTGGAAACCAGTCACGGCGGGTGGCTCCAAGCAGTGCGGCGTTGGCCTCAACCTGACGCTCGGCTGCCCGAAGGTCGGGGCGGCGAAGAAGAAGCTCCGCCGGAATGCCCACGCCAATGGGGGCAATGTAGGAGGGTAGTGCATATCCCTCCTGTAGCCATCCGTCAAGTTCCTCGGGAAATGTGCCGAGCAGCACAGCCATTGTGTTGCGGTAGTTGTCTATCGTGGCCTGCATTGAGGGTATTTGTGCAAGGGTGCTTTGGTAGACACTGCGCGCCTGTGACACATCAAGCTTTGAGGCAAGACCGCTGTCGTAGCGTGCAATGGTGATGTTCAGCACCTCGTGTTGCGATTCGGCATTCCAGCGTAGCACCTGCATCTGTGCAAGTGATTGGCGCAGTGAAAAATAGGTGGTGGCAACGTTGGCGACAAGCGAAACAAGCACTGCATTGTACTCCTCCTCGGTGGCCATAAAAAGCTGTTTCTGGGCTTTTGAGCGAAGATATATGGCGCCGAACAGATCGGCCTGCCACTGCATCGACGCAGCGGTGCTGAACTGCCCCTCCCAAGCCTCGTTGTACATTGTGGATGCAATGTTGCCGCTTGTCTTTGCACGTTGCCAGCCTATGCCAAGGTCGAACGCCGGCATCAGTTTGCCTTGCGCGCTACGCCACGCAGCACGTGCCTTTTTGATGTTTTCCATTGCTGCAAGTGCCGAGTAGTTGCTGTTGCAGGCGACGGATATGAGTGAGTCGAGCACCGGGTCGTTGAAGTTTCGCCACCACTCATCGTCAACAGGAAGTGTTTGGTTAAAAAACTTCCCATCGTTCCAACTCTCGGGCAGTGGTGTCTCAATTATAACCTTGTCTTGCTGAGTGGAGGCGGCTTGTTCTTCGCCCTGTTGCGCCAGAGCATTCCCCACCGGCAAAAGCATAATGAACAATAGAATAGTAACCTTTCTCATAAGTGTAGACCTTTATAAATTCAAACAGTTTCTTAGCAAGGAATAAACACTTTGATGAGGCTTTTGGTTGCAGGGATAGTGGTTTTCTCCTTCTTTTATAGAAGGCGGAAAAGTTCGCTGTTATGTGTTGTGTGGTGATATGATTTTTTGTTCTCGGCAAATATTATAAATGAACTGAGGTAGCCTACCAGGCTACCTCAGTTCATTATTTTTACCACCATTTTGCCGGTGTGTCGCTCATCTCTATTGTGAGCGTGCCGCCTGCGGCAATGTCGCAGTGCTCAATGTATGGCAGGTTGTGGGGCTTGCCATTGAGTTTTATGCTCTTGATATAGATGTTTGTGGCGCTGTTGTTTATTGTCTCAATGACGAACTTGCCGCCCTTGACGGTGAGTTCGGCACGGTCGACAACCGGTGAACCGAACCAGTAGCGTGCGCCGGCAGGCTCAACCTGATAGAAACCGAGTGCCGACATCAGGTACCACGCCGACATCTGTCCCATATCCTCGTTGCCCGAGAGACCATCGAAGTTATTGCGGTACTGTGTTGTCATCACCTCACGTACGCGTTCTGCAGTCTTCTGTGGCTCGCCCAGCATTGTATAAAGGTAAAGGATATGGTGGCTGGGTTCGTTGCCGTGGGCAAACTGGCCAATCATACCCGAAATGTCGGGCGATGCATCGCCATCAACAGTGGATGGTGCAAGGAACAGTGAGTCGAGGCGTGCAATGCAGGCCTCCTTGCTGCCGAACATTGTAGCATAGTTGTCGATGTCGTGTGGTACAAGCCAGGTGTATTGCCAAGCATTGCCCTCGCAGTAGTCATTGGCACGGTGAGCTGCAAAGTAGGGGTTGAACGGTGTGCGGAATTTTCCGTCAACGTCTACACCGCGAATGAATCCTGTCTCCTTGTCAAAGAATGTACGGTAGCTGTGGCTCATCTTTGTAAAGTGCTCGTAGTCGGTTTGCTTGCCAAGCGCTTTTGCCGCGTTGGCAGCAGCAGCATCGGCAATGGCATACTCCATATCAAAAGCTACGGCCTCGCTGAATATGTCGCAAGGAATATAGCCATATTTGTGGCGGTGTTCTTTGCCGCGCTCCTCAACGGCTGCTGTCTGCTTGATTGCAGCGAATGCCGCTTCGCGGTCAAAGCCGTCGATGCCTTTTACAATGGCATCTGCAACAACTGGGATACCGGGATCGCCCACCATACAGTCGGTCTCATTGCCCCATAGGTGCCACACAGGCAGGTCGCCTTGTTTTTCTGCAATGTCAACCATTGTGGCTACGAAGTCGCCTGCTTTTTCGGGGTGTATGATTGTCATCAACGGTTGCTTTGCACGGTATGTGTCCCAAAGTGAGAAACAGGTGTAGCGTGGCTTGTCGCTGTTATAAATCTTGTCGTCCGCACCACGGTAGTCACCGTTCACATCGCTGAAAAGCATTGGAGCTATCATAGAGTGGTACATTGCGGTGTAGAAAATCTGTTTCTGCTCATTGTCCTTTATTTCTGCCTTTATGCGTGCAAGTTCCTTCTCCCAAGCATCAACGGCTGCAGTGCGGACAGCGGCAAAGTCCCAACCCGTGAGCTCGCTCTCAAGTGCAAGTTTCGCGCCCTCTATGCTGACAGGGGAAATAGCCACCTTGAGCATAACCTCCTCGCCTGCAGTTGTAGTGAACGATGCACGGCCGTACATATCCTTGTAACCTTTCAGTTCAAAGCTATCGAAGGGCTTTGCAAACTCGGCTGCAAAGTAGATGCGCTGGTTCTTGGCCCAACCCTTTGAGTAGCGGTAGCCGACAATGTGGTTGTTTCCCTCGGCCTGCATAAATGTCTCGGTGCTCTCATCCCAGCATCCTCCGTTCTCAAGGTCAAAGACCAATGCAGCCTCCTTGCTCTCGGGGAATGTGTAACGGTGCAATCCAACGCGTGCGGTAGCTGTCATCTCGGCCTTTATTCCGTAGCGTGTGAGGGGCACCGAATAGTATCCCGGTTTTACAATCTCCTGCGTGCGGTCGGCTGGTGACCACAGGCCGCTGCCGGGTATGTCAATGACTCCGCGTTCATATACAACCTCACCGGTTACAGGCATTACGGTAACATCGAAAAGGTCACCGATGCCTGTTCCGCTCAAGTGGGTATGTGAGAAACCTATTACCGAAGCCTCGTCCTGATGGTAGCCCGAACACCAGTCCCAGGTCTCGTTGATGCTGGTGGGGCCCAGTTGTACCATACCGAAAGGCACACTTGCACCCACGAAAACGTGTCCGTGTCCGCCGCTGCCGATGAGCGGGTTTACATAGTCGGTCAATCTCTCCTGTTCCTGTGCAGGTTGTTGTGCACAGCCTGCCAATAGCAGTGCAAGTGCCATTATGCTGTTTCTTATTTTCATTTTGCCTCTTTTTTAAGTGTGAGTCTGATGTTTGCGTTGTCAAGCAGTTGCTTGTGTGTAATGCGGTAGCCGCTCTGTTTGTCGTTTACCTTAATGTTGTCTATGTAATGGCAGTCGGCAGTGGGGCGGTCGCACTCTATTGTAATTTTCTCGTCAGGGGTGTTTATCTGTACCTTATCGAATACAGGCGTAGTAATGGTGTATGTGGGTTCGCCGGGGCAGTCGGGGTAGATACCCATCATTGAGAATACAGCCCACGCCGACATTGTTCCTGTATCATCATTGCCGGGGATGCCGTCGGGGGCATTCTTGTAGTGATTGTCCAGGATATTCTTCACCTCTTTCTGTGTGCGCCACTCCTCGCCCTTTATGCGGCTGAAGAGATAGGGGTAAACAATATCCGGCTCGTTGGCGGGGTCATAATGTCCGTTGTCGAACACTCCCTGCAGGCTCTGAATGAACTTCTTTTTGCCACCCATAAGTTTTGTGAGCCCACTCAGGTCGTGCGGCACTGCAAATGTGTAGCACCAGGCCGAGGCCTCGTGGAAACCGGGTACGTTCTCAAAGTTCTTGCCTGTGGCCGGGTCAAAATCGCCCAGAAACTCGCCCTCCTTTGTGAGCGGACGCAATGTGCCGTGTTCCTTACAGTAGTAGCGGCGATAGCTCTGTGAGCGTTTCACGAACTCTTTTGCACGCGTTTTGTCGCCAAGCGAGTCTGCAAGCTGTGCAATGGCATAGTCGGCCGAGCAATACTCCAGCGCGTGCGAAACGGAGTTGTCACCCGAGAGGTCGCTTGAGAAATACCACAGTGGGATATATCCATCCTTTATATAAGGGTCAATATCGCGGCGTATTGGGTTCTTTGCTCCTTCTGTGGTTGCCGACTTGAGCATAGCCTTGTATGCTGTTTCAATGTCAAAATCGCGCAGGCCCTTTATCCAACTGTCGGCAATGACAATGGCTGCGGGGTCGCCCTCCATTGTGAATGTCTCACGTCCAAAGAGCTCCCAACGTGGCAACCAACCCCAATCCTCGTACATTCCCACCATTGTACGCAGCATATCTGTCTGGCGCTCGGGGTAGACAAGTGTTAGCAGTTGGTGCAGGTTGCGGTATGTGTCCCACAGTGAGAATACTGTGTAGCGTGTATGTTCGCTCTTGCCTGTCTCACCGTTCTCCATCTTGGGGTATTCGCCGTTGACATCGCTGATGATGCTAGGGTGGATGAGTGCGTGGTATAGCGCTGTGTAGAATATTGTCTGTTGCTCCTTTGTGCCTCCCTCTACGCGTATGCGCCCGAGGTCATTGTTCCACTGCTTGACAGCCTGTGCGTGGACTGTTTCAAAATCCTTGCCTTGCTGTTCGGCATTTAGGTTCTCTCTCGCATTCTCTATTGAAACGAAAGAAACGCCCATTTGAACGGTGATTTTTTCTCCCTCAGCAAGGTTATCATAGCAAAAACGGTAACCGATGTTGTCACCGGCGACTTCGCGATAGTAGTTTTCGTAAAGCTTGTATGTGCCGTCATCAGGAGTCCACTCGGCCTCAACGCCTGTTAGTGCCGGTTGGAACTTCCACGCTCCCTCGCTTGTGGGGGCTTTCGATACTCGCATCACAAAATAGACCGGGAACACTGCTTGTGTTGTGTAGCAGAATGTGCCAAGCAGCTTGAATCCCTCAATTTCTGTGCTGCTCACACGGCGCACCATTGCACCGCACTCATTGGTAAGTCCCTGTCCCAAGTTCAGTATGATGTTGCCCTTGCCGGCCGGGAATGTGTAGCGTTCGCACGACGAGCGTGTTGTGGCTGTGACCTCGGTCTTGATACCATATTTGATAAGCTCGTTACTGTAATATCCGGGAGTAGCCTTTTCGTTGGTGTACTCCGAACCGTAGCTGAAGTAGTTGACATCGAGCTCTCCGCTTGTGGGCATTACCAACAGCGACGATGCTTCGGGGCAACCTACACCGCTCAGTGCAACGTGGGCATATCCGGTGAAGAACTTGTTGTTGTACTCGTATGGTGCCGACCACCAACGTTGGTCCTTGTCAAAGACATTGAGGTCCGAGCCCATAACGTTGAATGGCACCACGGACATCATTCCGTTCGGAGTCACCGCACCGGGGTTGGTTGTTCCGAAATTTGTTGTTCCGATGAATGGGTTTACCAGTTCGGTCGGCTCTTGCGCCGCAGCTGCAAGCGGCGCAAGCAGCAACAGCAGTGAAAAAATCCTTTTTATCATAACGGTTATGCTTGTTTCTTGTCAAGTTCACTCAATGCAAAAGCGTATGCACCGACCGATACGGCCTTGCTTGCTCCAAGCTTTGAAATAGCTATGCCCACACGCTTTTGGCAGTCGTAATCCACATATCTATCCTCGCCGTAAACCTTAACCTTCTTTGTCTCTCCCTTTGCAAAAAGCTTGAATTCATCGGCATTTTCCAGGTCATAGACCTTCATCTGCACAAGGTTCACCTCGTCACCGCCAAGGGTGCGCAACTTGGAGCGCATCTCCTCGAGCAGGGCGGGCATAATCCAACGGCTTGCAGCCGATACACCACCACCGATGACAACAAGGCCATCAATGATTGTTACAGCTGTGGAGATTGCAGCACCTGCAACACGTCCAAGCGAGGCAAAAGCTTCCTTTGCCGCGGCTTGGTTACCCTCGCGTGTGCCATCGGCAATCTCGCAAATATCTTTTGGGGTTAGTCCGTGGTCGGGGTTACCGCTCTGCTCGCCATATACGCGGCAGACTGCGCGAATGGCAACTCCGTCCTCCACAATAACGTCGGGCATATCCCTGTGGCGCAGGCAGAATGTCTCCACGCAGGAGTTGTCTCCACGGTTCAGGTTGTTGTCGATTACAACACCAATGCCGAATCCTGTACCCAGTGTGTAGCCAATGAGGTTCTTGTATTGTTTTGTTGAGCCAAGCTCCTTAAGGCGGCTGTTTATTTCGGGCAACATACCGCAGAGGGCCTCGCCGTATGCAAAGAGGTCGCCGTCGTTGTTGATGAACACGGGTACGCCGAACTTGCTTTCAAGGAAAGCACCAAGGGCAACACCGTCGCGGAACGAGGGGAAATTGGGCAGATAGCCGCCAATGATGCCGTTGGGGTAGTCGGCCGGGCCGGGAAATGCAAAACTGATGGCAACAGGTTTTTCCTCCAATTTGTCAAATACCTGCTGAAAACCGTTGACCATATTCTGAAGGCAAAGGTCGAGGTCGTGTGATTGTGCCGGTACTGATACAGGCTCAATGATAAACTCTCCGGCTCTCATCGCGCCGAATACGAAATTTGTGCCACCTGCATCAAGTGTGGCTACAATGCGGTTGTCTTTCTTGTACATAGTTATAAGTCTTATTTTCCTGTTATTGCTTTTGAATACTCTTTGATAATGTCAATAGTTGTGGTGTCGCTGTCGAATACCGAGTACCAACCTTGTGGCTCGTGTGGGGGGTCGCTCAGGTAGTCATCGCCGGACTGCCATACAAGGTCGCGTGGGCGTCCGCTGCCACCCCATCCCCAGAAGTTGCAGCCGGCAATAGGGTTGTTCTGGCAGGCACTCTGTTTCACTTGCTCAAAAATGTAGCGATAGAAGATGTCACGGCTGTCAGTAGGTATGTCCGTGCCGGATATGTTCTCCTTGCGCGAGTAACCGAACTCTTCAATGACAAGTGGCTTTTTTAATTTTTTTGCAAGCTCAATGTGCTCGGCAATATATTTGCCACTTTCAATGCACGCATTTTCAATGCCGCTGTCCGGGTTAGAACGAGGTGCCCACCCCCAATTGACAGGCCAGATGTGTATTGTCAGGTAGTCGATGTTTTTGTCTGCGTGGATTTTTTCGCACAATTCCATATCTACTTCGCACCCGATATATCCCTCGCTGCCTGTTGAGACAAGGTGATTAGGGTCAATCTCTTTTATGAGGGCCGCAGCCTCTGAAATCCATTCTGCGAAAGCTGCCTTGTTCTCCTTTGCAAAAGGGCGTGGCTCGTTGCACAACTGCCAGGCCATAATAGCCGGCTCGTCCTTATATTGGCGGCCGGTGATGCTGTTCTTGCGTGAAACGATAGCCTTTATGTAGTTGTAGTACATTCCGATAGCTTTTGGCTCGCGCGAGAAGTTGGCGCAATAGTCGACATAGCTGCTGTATCCGCCAGGCTCGTTGGTGTTAGGCGAGTCGCCATATCCACACTCTTTCAAGTAGAAACCGTATCCTCCGCTCCAGTCCCAAGCGTTGTTCAAGTAGATGACCGCATCCATTCCGCGCTTGTCAAGCTCGGCAATGACAAAGTCCAATCCTTCAAGTATGGTATCGTTGAGCACTCCGGGCGCGCTCTGTAAATAGGGCTTTGCCGGGTTTGCGAGCAAACTTCCGGCGTCTGGGCCTGTCAATATTCTCAAGTTGGTGACTCCAATGCTTTTTAGGTGGTCGAGTTCTTTGCATAGTCTTTCTCTGTTGCCACCTTCGCCCGTAGAACCCAAAATAGAGGCATACCACATATTGGTTCCTATGTAGTGATAGGGTGCTCCGTCCTTGATAAATGTTGTCTCTTGTCGGGTGATAAGCTCTCTTTCCATACTTTTGGGCAAGCTCTTTTTACATCCACTGATTGTCAATACTGCAACTGTAAGCAGAAATGGTATAAATTTTGATAATCTCATTTTGTGTTATGCGTATGTTTCTGCGAAGATAGCAAAAGGTTTTAAAGAAACGAGTGTCTGTGCGTTTTTTGTGTAATGATTGTTTTATATTTACCTTATAAATGTGTGATTTTTTATTTTTTTTGGCTTACCATTGTCTTTTTGGTCACAAATTATATATCTTTGCAGATACTGCATAATTTGAATTTTTATAAAAACATCATAAACAATGGGAAACGAAAACAAATATTTGCGTGTGGCATATACGCTTTTGTCGCACCGTGACGGAGTGTGTGAAGAGGTTGAGAAGACAACCCGTGAACAGCCTTTTGCTTTCTTGACGGGTGTTGGCTATACTCTCGATTCTTTTGAAGAGAATTTAAAGGACCTTAAAAAAGGCGATGAGTTCGATTTTACAATTCCTTTTGCCGATGCGTATGGTGAGTACGACCCCGACCACGTGCAGGACTTTGACCGTGAGGTTTTTACTATCGACGGTAAATTCGATGCAGCACACATATATGAGGGTAATGTGGTTGAGATGATGCGTGCCGATGGTTCGCCTATCCTGGGTACTGTGAAAGAGGTTACCCCTTTGAAGGTTGTTATGGATTTTAATCATCCGCTTGCCGGTTGTGACTTGCAGTTCATCGGAAATGTCGTTGAGGCTCGCCCGGCAAAAGATTCGGAACTGAAGAAGTTCTACGATTCTCTCAAAGCATCTTGTAGTTGCGGCGGTGGCTGCAGTGGCTGCAATGGCGGTAGCTGCGGCGGCGACGGTGGCTGCGAGGGCGGTTGTTGTCACTAATGGAATTTGTATATGAATAGTATTGGCTGTCTTTTGCGTCTTACTACTTTCGGCGAGTCGCACGGAGTGGCTGTCGGCGGTGTGCTCGATGGCTTTCCGGCAGGCGTGCTCATTGACGAGGAGTTTGTCCGTGCCGAGATGAGACGTCGTCGTCCGGGGCAGAGTGCGATTACCACTTCCCGCAACGAAGCCGACGAGGTGCAGTTCCTTTCGGGTATTTTCGAAGGACGCTCCACAGGTGCGCCCATAGCCTTTACTATTGTCAATAGCAATAATCGCAGTGCCGATTATGATAATCTGCGCGAGGCTTTCCGCCCATCGCACGCCGACTATGTGTATGACCGCAAATATGGCGTTCGTGACCATCGTGGCGGCGGGCGTTCCTCGGCGCGTGAGACTGCTGTGAGGGTTTGTGCCGGGGCATTGGCAAAATTGGCTCTGAGGCAGTTGGGAATTAGTGTTGTGGCTTATACATCACAGGTTGGTGATATCTTACTCCCTAAAGATTACAAGGAATATGACCTCTCGCAGGCTGAATGCAATGCTGTGCGTTGTCCGGATGCTGTGACTGCTGTTGCTATGGAGCAGTTGATACTGGATGTAAAGCGTACCGGTGATACCGTCGGCGGCGTGGTAACTTGTGTTGCAAGAGGTGTGCCGGTTGGCTTGGGCGAGCCTTTGTATGATAAATTGTCGGCATCGCTGGCGTCGGCAATGCTGTCGATAAATGCTGCAAAAGGCTTCGATTATGGCAATGGCTTTGCGGCGGCTGCAGGGCGTGGCTCGCAACAGAATGATATCTTTTACAATGATGGCAACGGTGTTGCCACCCGCAGCAATAACAGTGGTGGCATACAGGGCGGAATATCGAATGGCAATGACATATATTTCAGAGTGGCTTTCAAGCCGGTGGCAACTGTGTTGATGGAGCAGCCGACAGTTACCAGGGATGGCGTGGAGACGACGCTATTGTCGCGTGGCCGCCACGACCCTTGTGTAGTGCCTCGTGCCGTGCCTGTGGTTGAGGCTATGACTGCATTGGTATTGCTTGACCACTATTTGCAAGATAGGGCAAGACGAGGGTTATTTACTTGAATAATAAGTTGTTTGTAAAAATATGAAAAAACAGGTGCATAGTAAAGTGTGCAATGATGAGGCGCAAAAGAACGGGGATGTTTCTGCTGCGACTGTCGTAAAATTAGGGGAGAAAATCACTGCTCTCTCTTCTCTTTTCAAGGGGAATTTGTTTGCAATACTGTTTTTTGCAGTAGTTTGGACGTTGCTCGCATTCTATGAGTCGGCGCTTCTGTTCCGTGTGAACGAATTGTCGGTTTTCCTTTGTGACGATATCTTTTACAATGAGATGATGTCGATGCCTGCGGGCATTCTCTATTATGTTGCAAGTTTCCTTGTGCAGTTCTTCTATATTCCGGCATTGGGTGCAACCATATACGTTGCGCTTCTCGCGCTTGTCTATTGGCTCACATACAAGGTGTTCGATATTCCTCCTAAATTCAGGATTTTGGCGATGCTGCCGGTTGTTGCTCTGTTGGCATCGAATACCGAGCTTGGATATTGGATTTTTTATATGAAAATTCCGGGTTACTACTATGTGGCGTTGCTTGGAGTGCTTGTTGCGCTGCTTGCGACAATGGTGATTAAAAAAGCTCACATATATCTTAAACCGTTGCTTGTTGTAGCTTGGATATATTTTGCTTATCCTTGCATTGGTGTCTATGCGCTTGCTTCGGGTGTTTTGATGGGTGTGCACGCGCTCTTTCAGGCTGTAGGCGAAAAACGTGCCGTGGTACGTATTGTTCTGCCCGTTGTTATGTTGCTTGTAGCGGTTGTTACGGCGTATATTGTTCCTCAACACTATTACAAGCATTATACTACAGTGCCGCGTGAAGAGATGTATGCAGCGGGTCTTCCTGTGTCGCAGTGGAGGGGTGAATATGTGCCCGATAATGAAGATAAAGCGAAAATAGTCTCTGTGATTGACGGTGTCAATGGCCGTGTGGGGTATCCTGTGCAAAAGGTGCTTACGAAGTTCAAGATAAATGTTGACGGCAGTTTTTCGCAAAAGGCTATCAATACGGCAAAGGCCGACCTTTTTGACAGTGGTGACATAAATCGTCCGGTGGACGGGAAAATATATACTTTTGCTTTTGTAGGCAAGGATGGAGACGAGCATTACCTCAATGAGAAGGAGGGAGAAATAGCTCTTGTCGTAAAGGATAGCGGGGCTAATATACCAAAGAGTGCGCAGTTTGTCTGTGTCGCAGACAAAAAAAATAGAGATGTGGCCTATTTTAAGACACAGAGTGGCAAGAATCTTGTTTGGGAAAAGAGATTTACTGAGGACTCTGGGAAGTGTCTGTTGAGTCTGAAGGCTTCGTCATCTTCGGATAATGCGCGTTTTGCTGTGGCTAAGATGAAAAAGGGTGATGGTGTGCAGGTAGTAGATAATTCAGAACTTTTCGGTCTTGTAAACTTGTGCATATTGGAAAATGACTCAATTGCAAGTCGCAACAAATTGTTGTTTGTCGCAGAAGGCGCAGATGAGGAACTTGCAGCCTTTTCGGCACCGGTTTATAATGATGAATATACATCGGCTTTACGCATAGAAGAGGTGGGTTTTGAGCCGGTGCCTCTCCAGCTTGCAATGCAGGATAGGTCTATGTGGTTCAATATAAAAGTATTTTGGATACCGTTTTTTGTTCTTCTGTTGGCTTTTTTGTTGTTGGCGGCAACACCAGTTGTATCGCACAGCTGCACCTGTTGTAAGTCGGGCGTGTTGCAATCAGTTCTTTTGGGCACAGCTGCGCTGTTGATGGTTGGGTTTACTTGGTTGTTCTGGTATGGAAATGAGAATTTCCGTATAGAGAACGAGCAGAACAAGGCTATGTGGGACGAGGATTGGAGGGCTGTTGCCGAATTTGCGCGTGAAACGGAAATACCGACCCGTCAGGTGGTGATGAATAAGAATATAGCACTTCTTAAACTAGGGAACTCGGGAGCTGAGATGTTTGGTTATCCTGAGGGGAGCGCTGATATTGAGGCCTCTGTTCCGGTGCGTTTGGTGCAGACCGGCGGCAAGATGGCATATTTCCAATATGGTAAGTTCAACTTCTGTTACCGATGGTGCGTCGAGGATGCTGTGGAGTATGGTTGGAGAATTGAGTATCTGAAGCACGCAGTGCGTTCAATGCTGTTGGCCGGTGAGTATAGGCTTGCCGAGAGGTATATAAATATTCTTAAACGCACTATGTTCTATGATGACTGGGCTTGTGAAATGGAGAAGTATTTGAATAATCCCGAGACACTTTTGCGCAACAGGGAGTTTATGATGCCTTTGAATATGACCTGCTATGATGATTTCCTTGATGTTGATGAGTCGTATGTAGAGGCTTATCTCACAAAGAACCTGGCTAATGCCAGTGAGAAGATGTCGAGAGTGTATGTAGAGGCTGCGTTGGCATCCGTGTTGACTCGTAAGGATGCCAAGTCATTCTGGTTTTTCCTGAACTATTATGTCAATGAACTCCGGGCAAATGCGTTGCCGCGTCACTATCAGGAGGCGGTTCTGCTCTTCCTGAATGTTGACAAAGGGCGTACAGTGCAAGTTCCCAAGGCTTTCCTTGATAAATTTATTTCGGTGAGTACTAATACCAGAATGACAAGATTTATGCAACTCGTCTCGCAACACAAGGGTAAAAGTGAGGCAGAGATGGCACCCTATTTTAAGGAGGAGTTCGGTGACACATATTTCTACTTCTATTTCTTTGTGCGTAATATAAAAACAAACTGATTTACGTAAAAACACTGACTATGAAAAGATTATATGAATATCTTCTTGTTGTGACGCTGCTTGTCTGTGCGGCTTGTTCTCCGAAAGCGCCGGTCGTCCCGGGCGGGTGTAGTGCTGTCGCTTCAAAACCAAAGATATACCCGGATTATACCGATGTTGTCATACCTTGCAATATTGCTCCGCTCGTCTTTAGAGTCGAGGAGGATGGGGATGATTTTGTAACCCGTTTTAAAGCCGGAGAAAAAGAGTTTGTTTACGGTGGGCGCGAGGTCTCCCCGGCACTTGATGAGTGGAGAGAACTCCTTGCTCAGGCGGCTGGAACAGCCGTGAATGTTGAGGTGTATGCAAACGAAGCCGGCAAATGGAAAAAATATGAGCCGTTTTCTGTCATTGTGTCGGCCGACAGCATTGACAGGTATATTTCTTACAGGTTGATACCGCCTTCGTATGTGGCATACGAAAAATTGACGATATCTCAGCGCGATCTTACAACGTTTGACGAGACCGTCATATACAGTAATAAATTTGTCTCTTCAGAGCCTGAAGGACAATGTATCAATTGCCACGCATACAAAAACTATAAGACCGACAATATGCAGTTTCACGTGCGTCAACTGCTTGGAGGAACTGTGTTTGTGCATAATGGTAAAGTGAAGAAAGTCAATCTCAAGACCGACTCTACCATCTCTGCCGGTGTTTACCCTTTCTTTAACCCTAAATATGATGTCGTGGCCTATTCGGTAAACAATACCGGACAGATTTTCCATACCAAAAATCCTAACAAAGTTGAGGTGCAGGACCAGGCGAGCGACGTTATAATCTATGACCCTACAAGGGAAATTGTATCGCACGTTGCCAATGACCCCGACTGCCTTGAGGTGTTCCCTGCGTGGTCGCCCGATGGCAAGATGCTCTATTACTGTTCGGCCTATTTCCCAAAACGTGATGATATTCCTCACGTAGAGAATATGATACGCAACTACAAGGATGTAAAGTATGATATTTTGCGCCGTCCGTGGAACCCCGAAACCGGGGAATTCGGTGCTGTGGATACTGTGTTTGCGGCCTCAGAACTTGGCAAAAGCGCAACTTTTCCGCGTGTGTCTCCTTGTGGGCGTTATCTGCTCTTTGCTTTGGCAGAGTATGGCTGTTTCCATATATGGCACAAGGATGCCGACCTTTATGTGATGAACCTGGCTACGGGTGAGTGTGGTCCGCTTGAGAAAGCAAATTCGGCTTTCCCCGAGAGCTACCATTCGTGGAGCAGTACCGGAAAATGGATTCTGTTTGCCAGTCGTCGCGACGATACCAATTACAGCCGTTTGTATATTGCTCATATTAACGATGACGGAACAAGTGACAAAGCCTTTCTTTTGCCTCAGCACGAGAGCGAGTATTACGATTTCTTTGACCGCTCATACAATGTTCCGGAGTTTATGGTAGAGCCCGTTTCTATTACTCCTTACGAGTTTGTGGATGTAGTAAAAGGCAATGCTGTAAATGTTAAATATTCTTCAGATTTTAGGTGATATTTTAACAAACGGTTGTTAAAAATATTAAAAAGATAAATCTTCCGTGTTTTTGCGTTTTTTGCAAGAAGACGGGAGATTTTTTTTGTAAAGTGTGAAAAAAAGGCTTTGTGGATGAAAAAAATGAGGTATTTATGCGAAAATATATTTTAAATTCTTATTTTTGCACGTTAACTATGGGGTAATTGCGCCCTATGGTGAAAAGGTTAAAAAAACAAAAAAATAATAATTAATAATTTTGTACTTATGTTTAGACACCGTTTGACTAAATTCTGCGTATCATCGTTCTTTGCGATGTTTGTGCTTTTTGTCGGTGGTTCACTACAGTCGTGTCAGGATTGGCTTGATGTGTATCCTTACGACAATCCGGGTGACCCCGAGTGGTTGGGCTCAAGTGTTTACGATTTCTTGAAACAAGGAACCCCGGAACACAGTTACACCAACTATGTGGCTATCATCGATAGCTTGGGAGAGAGAGAAACGTTTGCTCATACGGGTAGCAAGACACTGTTTGTTGCCGATGATGAGGCTTTTGAACGCTTCTTCAATAACGGCAATAACATATGGGGTGTTAACAGCGTTGCCGAAATGACCAAGGCCCAGATGAAGTTCATTCTCAAGAGTTCTATGCTTGACAATGCAATGTTGCTTGATATGCTTTCAAGCACCGGCGCTTCAACAAGCGACGAGGGTACTTGCCTGCGCCGTAACATCTCATTGTCTGTGATTGATACAATTCCTGTTGTTGATGGCTCTTCGATGGAATATCATAAGTCTTGGCCTACATACAACAAATATTGGGATATCTTGCGCGGCAAGGAGAGAACCGAGAAGATGCGTCTTGCGATGGATGGTACACGTGCTATGATGGTTCACTTTCTTGGCGACTACTTGAAGAACAAGAGAATTACAGCTTCGGATATCCAGTTCCTTTTCAAGAAAAAGGATGGCGGCTACTCAAAGACATTCGTCGATGGTGATGCTTTCATTTATAGCAACAAGATTGTAGCAAGTGGTGTCCCGACAGGTGCTTATTCTGATGATACAATGACTATCACTTGTAAAAATGGTTACATATACCGTTTGGACTCAGTGCTTTTGCCACCATCGAATATGGCAGAAGAGTTGCGCCGTCATCGCGATACCAGAATTTTCAGTCACTTGCTCGACCGTTTTTGTATTCCTGTATACGACAAGGCTTTGTCCGATGAATTCAAGGCTGTTTATAAAAGCAATGACAGTATCTTCAGACTCCGTTACTTTACAGATGACTTTAAGACAAACAGTTTGCTCGAAAGTGTAAAAAGCGAACCTTTGGATAATGAGGTGTTGCGTTTCGACCCGGGTCAGAACAATGGCGAGGTGGGCGATATGCGAGCGATGTTTGTACCAAGTGACAATTATCTGTATGAGTACTTCGTGGATCCTAGCTGTGCCGGAAACTTCCTTATTGCTCGTTTTGCTCCTAATGCAAATCTCAGTGTGGAGCCAAGAGACCTCGACGGTTTGTTGTCGGCGCTTGACAGCGTTCCGCAGAATCTGATAGCAGATTTTATCAATAACCTTATGCAGCCCAAGTTTACCGAGAGTGTTTTGAGCAGTTTCGATAAGGTTATGGATGATACCAATGAGCTGATGAATATTAAGGAAAATCACGTGGATGAATGCGTTATTGCAAACAACGGTGTCATATATATATTGAACAACGTATTCAGTCCGGGTAAATATCAGGCAGTATCGGCTCCTACCACAGTATATGATAATATGACTGTAATGCAGCGTATCATAGAGTTGTTGCGTTACGACTATTATCTGCTTGCAATGGATGCGAACTATACGTTCATCATTCCGGATAACAATCATTTCATTTATTACGATCCGCTCTCCAAGAAAACAGTCTATGGCGATCCGGCACCGGAGCCTGCCGCTTATTGGCTTCACTATGATAAGAAGATGCCTGGCAAGAATAATGAACAAAAATTCTGGGCCAATAAGTATCAATTCAACCCAACAACTTATGCTATTGAAAAAGACTTGATGAAGAATGGTGTGGAGTATGGTGATAATAATGCTCTTACCGATTTGATTGAGCACTTGATTCTGGTGCACGATGATGAGTCTTGTATATATTCAGGTAACAAGTATTTCCAGACAAAGGGATACGGAACCATAAAAGTTGAGGTTGACCCTGCCGATTCTAGTAATATAAGGATATATGGTGGTGAGCAGCTCGAGATGGAAGATACATACATAACTGTTTCCAACGTATATACTCAGAAGAATGGTTATGCATTATTGACAGCACCGGGCAAGGAGAGTAATGAAGAGTTTATGTACTCGGCTATCCCAACACCTCCGACAAGGTCTGTATTTGAAAATATGCAGTTGAAGGCGGCAAGCGAATATGACAAGTTCTATGAGTTCTTTAAACTGTGTTATCAGGGTCCTAATTATGCAACACTTGACAAAACAAATCCGGGCTTGTTGCAGACTCTTTTTAACATCAATAATACAGCGGTTATGATGGATTCTTCGTCTCGTAACTCAATCTTCCATTCTAATTGGTTTGATAGGGAGTTCTTGACAACTAATACTGTACCGTTCTTCAATATCTATCACTATACAGTGTATGTGCCCTCTAATGAATCTGTAAGAAAAGTGTATGGGCTTGGCCTTCCTACTTGGGCCGAGATTGACAGTCTTGCCAGAATTGTAGATTACAAGCCCAAAGCTGCTGCAATGTTGCGCTCAATAATAAATTTTGCAAAGTATCACTTCCAGGATAATTCTGTGTACATTGATAATTTGCCTATTACTGCAACCGACCCTGTCACCGGTGGACTTGTGCCAAACAAACGTTACACAACTGCTGTGATTGATGAGTTGACAAACCGTTTCTATGAATTGGAGTTGCAGAGTGAGGGTAACACCTTTACAATCACGGATGATATGGGTAATGTGAGAAGAGTGTTGGTTGATGGCGAGGAAAACAAGGATTGGAACATTATGTGCCGTGACAATATCTATACCACAACCGGAACAATTACTTCTGCAACCATTCCGAGTGATTATCAGTCTTCGGCGTTCGCTGTTATTCAGCCTATTGACGATGTTCTCTTGAACAAATCAATGTTCAGCTACGAGGGTGATTGCTTCAAGCGTTTTGCAAAGAACGGTGCTGCCGTAGATACAATGTATGTTGACGGTAATGGTGAGGTTGAGGCAGCTGATGGCAGACTCTACTACCTTGTAGGTAAATTGGGTAACATTAAGATAAAGGATAATGTAAATAATATCGAGGATGTTCGCAAAGCCGGATATTTGATGGTGCCTCTTGCTGAGACCGATTCGGACTACAATGAGAGATTGACACGTGAAAGACTCATTGTCAAGGATTCTAAACCTGTACTTGTTGACAACGAAGGTTTCTGGGTCGAGGAACTTGAGAAGAGAGTCACAGTGAATGGTAAAGCTACGACCGTCAAGTTATACGAATATAAGACCATCGAAGAAGAAGGTATTATATATAAGGTGAAATGGAGCAACGATGGCGAAGTTAGAACTTTAGAAGAAGTTGGTAAAGTTGCTGCCGAGGACGAAGAAAGCGGTGATAACAACTAATGGTGATGTAGAAAAAACATAATAGCTATGATAAAAATAAAGCATTTATTTCTGCTCGTGCTTTTCTGCTTGGTAAGCAGTAGCATCTATGCACAAAAAAGCGCGAGAATTTCGGGTACGATTACAAGTGATGCCGAAGGTCCGCTGATTATGGTGAACGTCACCGAGCGCGACAATAGTAATCGTATCATTGAGGCTTGTGTTACCGACTTTGAGGGTAACTTCTCTATGGTTGTCAAGAATACAAGCAATGTTCTTGAGATTTCGTATGTCGGTTACAAGACTCAGCGCATTGAGATTGGCAGTCGCACTGTCTTTAATATCAAGATGGTTGAAGACAATGTGCTGGAGATGGTGGATATTGTTGCCGAGCAGCGCTCTCGTTCGGGTGGTCTTGACATTCTTGAGCGCGAGATGACACACGCTACCCAAAAGATTAGTATGGACGAGATGGACGGTCTTTCGTTTGCATCTGTCGACGAGGCTCTTCAGGGACAGATTGCGGGTCTTGACGTCGTCTTCAACTCCGGTGACGTCGGTTCTGGAACACAGATGCGTCTTCGTGGTAACTCTTTGCTCGAGGGTGATGCTTCTCCGCTCATTGTTGTGGATGACAATATCTTTGAGGTAGACGAGGGTAACATCGACTTTGAAAATGCTACCAACGAAAGTTTTGCCGAGCTTCTTATGATTAACACCGAGGATATCGCTGAGATTGAGGTGCTGAAGGATGCCGCATCGTGTGCTGTTTGGGGTACACGTGGTGCCAATGGTGTCATCAAAATCAAGACAAAGCGTGGTAAGCGTGGTCCCACTCGTGTGAACTTTACATACAAGTTCAAGGATAAGTGGACTCCAAGCGGTTATAATCTGCTCAACGGTGACGACTACACAATGCTCATCAAGCAGGCTATTTTCAACAGAGACCAGCAGGGTAGGGATTTCAAGGAGCTTAACTATGACAAGACGTTCCCTGAATATGAGAACTACAACAACAATACCGATTGGGTCGATGCCGTTTCGCAACACGGTTACAGAAATGAGTACAACCTCAACATCAGCGGTGGTGGTGAGAAAGCTACATTCCGCATTTCTGGTGGTTACTCAAACGAAACAGGACAGGTGATTGGTCAGAACCTCAATAGTTTCAGTTCTCGTTTGGCTCTTGACTACTATGTCTCTGCACGTATCAAGGTTATTGCTGACTTTGCGTTCTCATATACAAAACAGAGACGTAATACAATGGACTTGCTCTATAACTCGTTGTTTATGATGCCGAATATGAGTATCTATGCTCAGGATTCGCTTGGAAACAATACTGACCGCTACTATGCGATGCTTAATTATCCTTCAGGCGCAACAGAGTTGCAGAGTGCAATGTTGTCGCGCAAGAACCCAATTGCAGTAGGTAATTTGGCACAGTATCATACCGAGAACTATAGTATCAATCCTCAGATAACATTTGAGTACAATCTGCTCGGTCTTGAGGATAATGAGACACAGCTCAAGTATCGTGGTATGGTAAACCTCAATGCTTCAACATATTCGGGTAGTGTTTACACTCCATCCGAGTTGTCTACTCTTTATTGGGATGATAAAAACAAGAACAAGTCTGAGGCTAATGACAGTAAGAGTCTTGGATTTACAACCCGTCATCAGTTTATCTTTACTCCATATCTGGGTAACTCTGACCACTATATGACAATGAACGGACAGTTTGAGTTGTCTACCAGCACCGGTAACTCACAGAATTCAACAGCTGTGGGTCTGCCTACAGGTAATATCAGCAGTTCTACGGTTGGAGCAAAGCTCGACGGAACAGGTACAAGCAAATGGGAGAGCCGCAATATCAGCTTTGTGTTCGATGCCCACTATTCATATAAATCAAAATACTCATTGCGTCTTGCTGTTCGAGGTGAGGGTAATACAGCGATGGGTGATGATAGAAAATGGGCTGCATTCCCATCAATATCGGCGCGTTGGAATATTATCGACGAGCCTTGGATGGAGTGGAGTAAGCCTTATTTGAGTATGTTGTCGCTTCGTCCGGGTTTTGGTATGGACGGCCACGCTCCTGGTTCTAATGCTACATTCAGTAGCTATTCTCCGTATAACAATCTCAGTTATTTGAATATGGCGGCTTTCCAAATGGATGGTATCCGTTTGACCGACCTTCGCCGTTCTGATAAACGTGAGTGGAACATCGGTTCGGACTTCGGCTTCTTTGACGGTTTGTTGACCGGTGCTTTCAACTATTACCACGGAACTACGTATGACAATATTATCCATAACTATACATTGCCGTCATCAACCGGTTATTCATCTCTTGCATACAAGAACTCCGGTACTGTGAGAAATTACGGTTGGGAGCTTAATATGAACCTCAACAATGTTAAGTTGGCAAAAGACTTCTCATTGTCAATGTACTTCAACATCGGTAATAACTTCAACGAAATTCTTGAGCTTGAAGAGGCGTATCTTGACAAGAAGAACCCCGATTATGACTCTCCGTCGAACGGAACATATCTTCCACGTATTCAGATAGCTAACCCGAGCGGCGCAATCTATGGTTTCCGCTATAAGGGTGTCTACCGCTATAGCTACAAGAATTGGGAGAAGGCGCTTGCCGAGGAAGAGGCCGGACGTAACGGTACTTGTCCGATTGTCCGTGACGCCAATGGTAACGTGGTGTTCGATGCTACCGGACAGCCAAAGAAACTCGTACTCTTCTACAACAATGAGGATGGTACAAACAGATACGAGTTCAAGGGCGGTGATGCCATTTATGAGGATATAAACAAAGATGGTACAATCAACCAGCTCGATATCGTTTATTTGGGTAACTCAAACCCGGCTGCTCAGGGTGGTTTCGGTTTGACATTACGTTACAAGAAGTGGTCTTTGAGAACATCATTCACATACCGTTGGGATGTTGATGTTGTAAACAGTTCTCGAATGGCTTTCGAGAATATGTCTTCATTCGACAACCAGAGCATCGCTGTTAACTGGCGTTGGCGCAAGGAGGGTGATATGACAGAGATTCCTCGTGCCGTATATGGTTCTTCAAATGCATACAACTATTTGGGTAGCGACCGTTATGTCGAGGATGCTTCATACGTGCGTCTCTCTTACGTGCAGTTGTCATACTCATTCGAGCCTTCTTGGTTGAAGAAGATTGGTTTGAAGAGTCTTAACCTTTACGCTTCGGCCGACAATGTATGCTTCTGGACAAAGTATACAGGTCTTGAGCCTGAGGTTGCAAACGGTGGCGAGGGTATTGCATACGATAACACAAAGACACCACGTCCACGCTCGTACACACTTTCACTATCTCTTGGTTTCTAAAAGTTTACGAATATGAAAATAGTATCTAAAATATATAGCAAAACGGTTCTGGCAGCAATTGTAGCTTTTGGCTCATTGTTGACTTCTTGTACCGATTATTTGACAATCATTCCACCTGATAAGGTTGTTGAAGAGAATTTTTGGCAGACAAAAGACCAGGTAAACGGTATGCTTGCAACAAGCTATCTGAAGTTGCTTAGTGCTGATGCTGTCTCAAAGGCGATAATTTGGGGCGAGTTGCGCTCTGAGAATATGACTGTTTCTACAAGAGAGGATGTTGACATCAAGAATATTGTAGAGGCGGACATTGATGACGAGAACAGATTTTGCCGTTGGGGTATTTTCTATGAGGCTATCAACTATGCCAATCTGATATTGGAGTGTGCCGATAGAGTAGTAGAGCGTGACCCGGACTTCTCAGAGGGTGACCTTGAGGTTGTAAAGGGCGAGATGTATGCAATGCGTGCTCTTTGCCACTTCTACCTTGTCCGTACTTTCCGCGACATACCTTTGGCTATGAAATCAGCAAGAAATGATGCCGAAATTCCAGAGTATGTACAGGTACATCCAATGGAAGCGTTGAACACGATTATGGCCGATTTGGATCTTGCCGAGAAGATGGTTATGAAGTCTGGTGCATTCTCATCTGACCAGCACAATTTTGGTCGCATAACAACCAATGCCGTGTTGGCTATGAAGGCTGATGTTAATCTTTGGCGTGCAGCTTTTGCAAAGTACTACGAGGATAACGCAGAGCTTGTTCAGCCGGGTGACGACCAGATGTACTACGATGCGTGTATCGAGAATTGTAGGAAAGTGATATTCAATATGGATAGTGCACTCAAAAAGAAAAACGAGAACAAGCCTGTTGAAGTGTTTGCATACAATCTGATACAGAACAAACAGAAGAGTAACGATAATCAAAGTTCTGCCTATGATGAAATTTTTGGTGGAAAAAACTCTTCCGAGTCGATATTCGAGTTGCAGGTTCAGGGTGATAATGTGACAAACGGTCGATTCAATGGCGTGTGCAACGTGTACGGAACTGGTTCTGCAGTCGGTTGGGTGCAGGTGCCTACAACTTTTGCCGAGACTAATTTCGAGGAGGATGACCTTCGTCGTTATTCGTATGTGTCTGCCCCACCAAAATCATCTGATGCCGACAAGAGTATAAAGGTTCTGAAGTATGTTGCCAAGGGGTCTCCCGGAAAGAATTTCCGCAAGTCGGATGATTGGGATGCCAATTGGATTATCTATCGCCGAACAGATGTGCTTTTGATGATGGCAGAGGCATTGGTAACACGTGAGAGTGCTGCCGAGACCGATTTCCGTGAGGCATTCAAGATTGTTAAGGCAATCAATACACGTTCAAGACGTGATTCCACAGATATAACAAATCCATTGTATGAAAGGAACTATATGACCCAAGAGAAATCTATGGAGTTGGTGAGAAAAGAGCGTCTGCTTGAGCTTTCATACGAGGGAAAGCGTTGGTATGACCTTGTGCGTCTTGCTTTGAGAGAGAAGAGTACTAAGAACATCGTGTATGTTGCCGAAAAACTTGAGAACAGCGCAGTCGTAAAAATCAAGATGGATAAAATCGACGGTCTGTTTATGCCAATTCACATCGATGAATTGAGGTATAACAAGAATTTGAAGCAAAATCCGGCATACGAAAGTAAGAGTGAAACGACAGAGAAGAATTAAATAAAAGGGTATTTATAATAGAGGCCTGTTTGTGGTGGATATCGTGAGTTTGAAAGGCCCTTGAATAAGAAACCAAAACATATACATAATATGAATAAATTATTTAGACATAAGATATTTGTCGCAGCAATGATGTTCGGTTTTATGCTTGTAGGTGCTTCTTGTGAAGATACAGTGGGCATAAATCCAACCGCTGCAACTCCTTTTGCCGACAAAAAGATGAAGGAGGTAATTTTAGATGACAGTGAATTGTCCGATTTTGTTGATGTGCTAAATGCCTGTGGCGAACATTGTATCGACTCTTTGTTCAACCAATCAAGAGTATATACTTTGTGGGCTCCAAAGAACGGTACATTCGATAAGGATGCTATTATTGAAAAGACAACAACAGACCGCGACCACGTTTTCCGTACATTTATTATGGCTCACATTGCCAATCATCTTGTGCCTGCGAATGGTGAACTTGACAGCGACAATCTGGTGTTGCTGCTCAACAACAAGAATGCTCTATTCACAGGTAATTACAAGGATGGTTACACATTCTCCGGTGTTGCTCTTGAGGAGAAGAATATCCGTGTAATGAACGGTCTTCTCCATAAGATTGCAAAGCCTTCTGAGTATAAGTATAGTATTTGGGAGTATTTGAAGGTTGCCGAGAATGTTGATTCTGTTCGCGATTACCTTTATAGCTTTGATGTTACGGAGTTTAATCAGGGTGCAAGTTTGGTTGGTCCTGTTGTGAATGGTCAGCAGACATATATCGACTCTGTGTTTACAACATCTAATGTTTGGCTCAATACAACACGAGTTGGTCGTCTTGATTCTGAAGACTCAACTTATGTAGTATACGTTCCAAGCAACGATATGTGGAAAAAGGCAGTTGAACTTGCCGAGAGTTATTTCAACTATGACCTGTCGTCAGACAACTTGAGTGATATTAAAAAAGAGGAGCGCGACTCATTGCGTAGATATTATGCGCGTCTTCACACTCTAAAATTTATGACATATAGTGTGAAGGAACAGAGACATCTCAAATTCCCCGAGGATTCAGCGATGCCTGCTTATCGTGGCCAGTATAAGCGTCCGTTGTTTGCAAAGGAAGACCTTGAGAGAAATGTAATACCTGGACTCACAAAGGAACTATCTAATGGTACGTTCAAGGTTGTTGACGCAATGCCTTACAAACCAACAGATTTGTGGCACGATACAATCTTCCTTGAGGGCGAAAATACATCGATGTTGGACACGACTGCGGTAAGTTTGAGTTCTACTGAAATCCTTTATGCCAGCAAAAAGGAAATCAATACGGATTCAATATTTATCGGCTCTGAAATTTCCGGCGGTGCATATTTCAATTTGCCAAAATCTGAAGGTGTTGCCACAGTGAAGTTCTATGTACCGAAAGTGTTGTCTGCAAAGTACAATGTCGCAATAGTCTTTGTTCCAAGGAATATCACAAATGCTAACATAGACAAGGAGACAATGTACAAGAGTAAACTGAATATCAATGTGACACAGCAACCCGGTAAGGGTTCTGTTAACAGACTTTACGATGGTAGAAAAATATTTACCTATACCGATCCGTTCAAAGTTGATACATTGTTCCTTACTGTTGATGGAGAGAGAGATAGTGAGAGAGCTGTTATACAACCGAAATATTGTGAGTCATACGATGTCACTTCATCAAAAGAGTATGCATTCCAAATTGAAGTGAAAACCAATCAGCCAACTAATAATGAAAAGAAAAAAGGTATAAACTACGATACCTCTATCCGTATAGACAAGATTTTGCTTATTCCGGTTCTTGATACTGAAGAATAGTTTGTATGATGAAAAAAAGAAGATTAACTATGTATAAGCGACAATTAATGCAATTATCAGTGGCATTGATGCTTTTGATGCCATCAGCAGTTCTTGCATCGGGTTCGATGCCAGAGAACACTGTAGCAAGCGATTCTGTCAAGGTCGAGAAAATGACAGGAAAGGCTCCTGTTGCAGATGTACACACCGTGACCGGTACAGTGTATGATGCGGCTACCAACCAGCCAATGGCGGGTGTGCGTGTCCAAGCTACAGGTCACAAGAGAATTACAACAATGACCGATGCAGAGGGTAAGTATAAACTCAATCTGCCATCTTATGCAACCCTTATTACATTCTCAACTCCGGACTATCTGCTCGTTCAGAAACCGGTCGGTAAAAGAGACATTATCAACGTGCGTCTTTACTCTGACAAGTTTGCCGAGAACTACAACGATGAGATTCTTGTCACTGCCGAGAGAGGCTTTGACGAGGGTATAACCACAGCGCAGTCAATTGATGCTGATATCCAGAACAAGATTGGTGCCGATGTTCGCACAGTGAACCGTTCAGGAACAATCGGCATCGGTGCAGCAATGTTCATTCGCGGTATAAATTCGCTCAATGCAAATACGCAACCTCTTGTCGTCGTTGATGGTGTGATTTGGGATTTGCAGGAGAATAGCGAGTCAATTCATATGGGTATCTATAACAATATCCTATCTGCAATTGATGTAAATGATATCCGTGATGTCAAGGTTCTCAAGAATGGTGCAGCAATTTATGGTGCACGTGCAACAAATGGTGTGATAATAATCAACACCAAGCGCGGTGAGAGTATGGCTACACGCATCACAGCGAACATCTACGCGAATGTCTCACTCGAACCAAAGACACCAAGCGTGCTCTCAGCCGAGGATTATCGTCTCTACACCAATGACCTCGTTGGTACAATGAACGTAAATCCAAACCGTAATACTCCGTTCTTGCGTGCCGACAAGCCTGTGTACGACGCCAACGGCAAGTTGACAAGCGGTTTCATCTACTACGATAAGTACCACAACAATACCGATTGGACTGATATCGTGTACCGCGAGGCAATCACACAGAACTACAAGGTTAACGTAGAGGGTGGTGATGAGGTTGCGATGTACAACTTCTCTTTCGGTTACACTTTGGGTAACTCTCCAATCAAGGGCAATGATTTTAATCGTCTTAACATACGTCTGAACTCGGATATTCTTCTTACCGACAACTTTACGACACGCATTGATATCTCCTATGCACGTGTAGGTCGTGAGTTGCTCGATGACGGTTTGCGCGAGGATCAGACTGCATTTCCATTGACATCTTTGGGAGCCCTTGCATCTGTCAAGTCACCATTCCTCAGCCCCTATCGTTATGCAACAAACGGTCAGTTGAGTTCAATCATTGATGTAGCCGATGATTTTGCTTGGGATGTTACAAGAGCTTCCGGTGTTACATACCCCAATAACTCATTGTATAACCCGATGACAATTCTTAGCAAGGCTTCAGACCCTCACAAGAACGAACTTGAGTATACAAATATGGGTATTACAATAGCTCCGGAGTACAAGCTCGGTGATTTCACATTCACAGAGACTTTCAACTACTCTTTGTATCGTGTCAGTGAGAAATATTTCTTGCCATACTCTACAGTGGCCGATGATAACAGACTTCACTTCTATGTAAGTTCTTTGAATGGTAAAATCGGAAATTACATATCTTCTTATTTCGGTAAGGAGGCAGCTTTGTCAAGTGACACTCGTGTTGCTTGGGGCAAGGTATTCGGTGCCCACAATGTAAATTTGTTCGGTGGTTTCCGTTATACCAACTTCAATATCGACTCAAATGCTCTGAGTGGTGCAAACTCGGGAAGTGATACCAATTTCAATATTAATAACAACCTTGAGCACCTTGACAGTGATGGTGATAAGAATGTTTGGTCAAATATGTCTTGGTATCTATCAGCCGACTATGCTTACAAGACACGTTACTTCTTGCAGTTGGCAGCGTCACTCGAGACTTCATCACGCTTTGGTGGTAAAGCCGAGAATGCTCTAAAGATGTTGGGTGTTTCGTGGGGCTTCTTCCCATCGGCACAGGCTGCTTGGCTTGTTTCATCAGAACCTTGGTTCAATGTTAAGCCAATAAATATGCTTAAGCTCCGTGCCGGTTATGACATCACCGGTAACGATGCCATTGACTATTTGGCAGCACGCAGTTATTTGCAGTCTGTAAAGTTCTACGACCAGTCAATGGGTCTGCAGTTGGGTAATGTTGAGAACGATGGTGTGAAATGGGAGACAACATCCCGTGTGAATTTGGGTCTCGATGCTATGCTCTTCGATAACCGTCTTGCACTATCATTCGATTGGTACAAGGCAAAGACCAGTGACCTTCTTGTGCAGAAGCAATACCAGTTTGTAACAGGTATGGGCAAGTACTGGGCTAACGGCGGTGAGCTTATGAATACAGGTTTTGAGGCAACGCTTAATGCCAAGTTGATTAACAGCAAGAATTTCCAGTGGGAGTTGGGCGCATCTGTCGGTCACTACAAAAACGAGGTGACAGCACTTGATGAGTCACTTGCTCCGGTGTCGGTTTACGGTGGCGAGGTTGCAACAATGGTCGGCCAGCCGGTTGGCGTGTTCTGGGGTTACAAGACCGACGGCGTAATCAAAACTTCTGAAGATGCCGATGCGTATGGCCTTTATCAGACAGATGCCAGAGGTAAGAAAAATTATTTCAAGGCCGGTGATATGAAGTTTGTTGACGTGAACACATCTGTTGCCGACGGCGAGCCTTTGGGTCTCATCGATGAGAACGACAAGACCGTTATCGGTAATCCTAATCCCGATTTCTATGGTAATATCTTCACACGATTGGCCTATAAGGGAATTACACTTGATGTGAACTTCAATTACTCTGTTGGCAACGATGTATATAATTACTATCGTCAGCAGCTCGAGAGCGGCTCTACATTCTACAACCAGACAACAGCAATGCTTAACCGTTGGACTGTCGAGGGCCAGGATACCGATATCCCATCGGTTGCATTCGGTGACCCTGTGGGCAACTCTCGTTTCTCTGACCGTTGGATTGAGGATGGTTCATACATTCGCCTCAAGAGCATCAGACTCTCATACGAGATTCCACTTTCAATCAACTGGTTGCAGGGCTTGACCGTTTGGGGTGCTGCCGAGAACGTCTACACGCTAACAAAATACAAGGGCGCCGACCCCGAGTTCTCTGTTAACAATAATGTGTTGTATCAGGGTGTCGATGCCGGTCTGTTGCCACAGACACGTAGCTTCCACCTCGGTGTTAAGGTTAATCTATAATTTGTGGAAAGCCTTTGTTAATGAAAATTGTTTAAAGTGTGAAAAAATATATGACAATGAAAAAGAGACTTATTTATATAATGGCATTCCTTATTGGCGGAACATCTCTTTTCTGTTCCTGCGATGATATGTTGAATGTTGACTCAAACCGTGTGGAGTATGAGTTTGATGATTGGACACTCAATGACTCTGTGTATTCGGTTCTTGGTATCCTTAAAGCAGTTCAAGGAGTTGCCGACCGTCAGATACTTTTCAACGAGTTGCGTGCCGACCTGGTAACTGTCAGTGAGGCCAGTGCGGTTGTTGATATTCAGGAGTTGTGCAATTTAACCTATAATCTGAACTCAAACAAATACCTTGATGTCAAGGATTATTATTCTGTTATCAACAATTGTAACATCTATTTGGCTCGTGTAGATACGACACTTGAAAAAAATGGTGTGCGTCTTATGCTCCCTGAATTTGTGGCAGTAAAGAGCATTCGTGCCTGGACCTATCTTCAGTTGGCTATCAACTATGGAGCAGTTCCTTATTTTACCGAACCAATCCTGACACACAGTGCTGCCGAGGCTGTTATGATGAAGCCTATGCTCACTCGTGACCAGATTGTAAACGAACTTATTGCAGAGCTCCTTCCTTTTGAGAACCCGGCTGCCTATCGTATGCCATCTTGGGGAAAAGACGACAAAGTTCTCAAGTTCGGTTATCTGAAGAACGGAACAAGAGTAGAGAAAATGATAGATACAAAACAGCTTTTTGTACCTGTCAGAATGTTGCTCGGTGAACTTTACCTTTGGAAGGGTGACTATAAGAATGCTGCAAACTCCTTCTATTCTCAGATAGCGGGTGCAGGTACAAATGAGACTGCAAAGAAGTATGCCGACACCGGTAACAAGGCCAGATGGACCGGCGAGGGTGGTAGGGTTGCTAATTTCAAGAATGACTTCTTGAAACTCTTCTCGGTAGATAACTTCGACGAGAACAGTAAGGAAAACTATTTCACCATCATTCCATTTGCAAATACAGACCTTGAAGGTACAACTTCAAATCTTGCATCGGTGTTTGCACCGCAGGGTGAGGTGGGTACAGCGCAGGTTACCGCATCTCCGGGTATTCTGTCATTGGCAGCAAATCAGGTATATTGCTATTTGAAGGATCCCGAAGATATGAAAGAGAAGCCTGAGTACAGCCATCACTATGAGTATTCCGGAGACCTTCGTGTTCTTGCCACTACATACTCACAGCACGGTGAGGATGAGTTCAGCACATTGTATAGCAATATCATCGGTAAGTTCAACTTTGAGGAGAAAGACGGTTCATTGGGCTTAGAACAGGATTATAAGCCTATCGTCAGAACTCTCTTCCTTATTCTCCAGCGCAAGGAACTTGCATATCTGCGCTTTGCCGAGGCTTTGGTTGGCCTGGAGCGTGATGGCTATAAGGGAGCAATGGAGCTTGCGATGACAGTTCTCAAGGAGGGTGTCAAGACCAACTATAGAGTTTTAAAGAACCCTGAGTATGCTGATAGTGCAATGCTCGACGCTAATGGTGATACAATATTCAGCTACCTCATTCAGAACAAGGATACAATTGCCCGTAACCCACGTATGGTCAAGTATCTTGCAGCTTGCGACGACTCTTTGAAGTTCAACTTCACAGCCGAGGCATTCAACAAGAACGAGGGTATTCACTCACGCGGTAGCGGTTGCAGCGAGCGTAATGCCTACTATGCTTTGAACGACACCTGTATAGCACGTTATTTGGGTCATACAGAGGTTGAGAACAAAGTTGAGTACATCAAGGAAGGTGTTACAATCACTTATCAGGACTCGCTCAACTACATTGCCGACCTTGTTATCGATGAGTTGGCACTTGAGCTTGCTTGGGAGGGTACTCGTTTCGGTGACCTCATACGTTTTGCCAAAGCAATGGGCGACAATGACGTACTTGCCAAGCGTGTAGCCGGTCGTGCACACAATAACGATGTGACATACCGCAATGTAAAGTTTGAAATGGATGATGCACTTTGGACGAAGCTGCAGGACGAGTCTAATTGGTATCTGCCACTTCCCGAGGGTGTTGTAGAACCTGTTGACCCTGAAGATGTGGAAAAGGGTGAGTCGTCAAACGAATGATAGACAAAAACAAACCGGGGTTCAGCCTCGGTTTGTTTTTTTGTTGTGTGTACATCAGTATCATCTCTATTTATATAAAATGTTATGAAGAAGATTGTTATTCTTACCGGTGCAGGAATGAGTGTTGAGAGTGGGTTGAGTACATTCCGCGGTGGAGGTGGACTATGGGATAATTACCCTGTGGATATGGTAGCAACTCCCGAGGGCTATGCTGCAAATCCCGGGCTTGTGCTTGAGTTCTATAATAAGCGTCGCAGTGAGTTGCTCAATGTTGAACCTAATGAAGGTCATAGGCTTGTGGCGTCTTTGGAAGATAATTTCAATGTCACTGTTGTAACACAGAATGTCGATGACTTGCACGAACGTGCCGGCTCGACAAATGTCATACACCTGCACGGAGAGCTTATGAAGGCTTGCTCTTCACGTGAGCCGCATAACCTCAACTATGTCTGTACTTTGCCATCACCCGATAGTGAATTGCATATCGGTGACAAGGCTGCGGACGGCACTCAGTTGCGCCCTTATATCGTGTGGTTCGGTGAGGATGTTCCACTTATGTGTGATGCCATTCAGGCTCTTGATGATGTAGATATCTTTGTCATCATTGGAACATCATTGAACGTCTATCCGGCGGCGGGGTTGCTGAACTATGTCCCGGCAGGAGTCCCCATCTATCTTATAGACCCTAATGATGTGAATGTCACTCGCCGTGGTGTGGTTGTTATCAAAAAGGGTGCTTCAGAGGGAATGCGTGTACTCATTGATGAATATCTTTCTAAATAGGCTCAGAACTGCACCTTTCGTTTTCCTTAGTATGATAAACTGTTCGGGTATCTGTTTTTATAGTAGGCCACGCGGAGTTCCGTGTACGTGGTTTAATGATTATCGTATCTTATATTGAAAAGATGAAATCATTTCAATATTAAAACAAATTAACTAAAAATTGTTTTGATTTTCCTATAAATGTGTTAATTTTGTGACAGAAACATACGAGGAAAGCATTGCTGCTTGAACAAATGTTTCACTCTATTGTTGAATATTAAGATAATAACAAAACGATTATGAAAAAGTATATCTGTACAGTATGTCAGTGGGTCTACGACCCGGAGATTGGTGACCCTGAGCAGGGTATTGAACCAGGTGTTGCATTCGAGAACCTTCCCGATGACTATGTATGTCCCCTGTGTGGTGTGGGCAAAGAGGAGTTTGAAGTAGAGGAGTGATTGACATTATAAAACGAGTTTGGGTTTCGGCAAT
>JAFYWV010000053.1 GCA_017546505.1 Bacteroidaceae bacterium | reverse complement strand
TCACAGTCACATCCTGACTAAGAAGACAAAGAAGCAGAAGAGAAACCTTGTACACTTTACAACTCTCGATGCTGCTAATGTTAAGAGTGTTAAGGAATTGTTGTCATTGCGTTAAGTATTGTATTATTAACCGAGTGTATTTAGCATAAAAGTTCGCAGCTATGCGTGCGACGCTAACATTCAAAAGAATTTAAAACTATGCCAAGATCAGTAAATCACGTTGCTTCAAGAGCAAGAAGAAAGAAAATTTTAGGTTTGACCAGAGGTTACTTTGGTGCTAGAAAGAACGTTTGGACCGTTGCCAAGAATACTTGGGAGAAGGGTTTGACATACGCGTTCCGTGACCGTCGTAACAAGAAGCGTGAGTTCCGCGCACTTTGGATTCAGCGTATCAACGCTGCAGCTCGCATCGAGGGTATGTCATACTCACAGTTGATGGGCGCTTTGCACAAGGCCGGTATCGAGATTAACCGTAAGGTTCTCGCTGACCTCGCGTTGAACAACCCTGCAGCCTTCAAGGCAATTGTAGACCAGGTTAAGAAGTAATTTAAACAGTGCTTCGATAAAAAAGCAACAACCGTGCGGTTGTTGCTTTTTTGTTGTTTGAAAGACGTGTTGTGTTATGGTGCTTTTCTCTGTTTTGTCTTTATTTTCTCTCTACAATCTCAAACGGAACACGTACTGATATGCCATCTTTCATCATCTCTGTGATGTTTGGATAGATGCGCTGTTTGAAACTGTCCCAACTGCGTTGTTCGAGATTGCTCCAACCCGCTTCGGCAATAGCCATTGCACGCGGAAAGGCCATATATGTTACGCGGTTGATATCCCTGATGGCTTCGGCCCATAGCGTTGCCATAACACCCTGTATGTGTGCCTGTTCCTCGGCGGGCAAGGCATATCCGGGGTCTAGTCTGTAGCTTTGCTCAAGGGTTGTCACCGGCATTCCCCAGTTGTTGAACTCGGGCAGGTCGCCGGGGTATTGTGGATAATCGAGATATGCGTGTTCTCCCGGTGCCATAATCAGTGGGTGCCCGTATTTGCGTGTCAGCTCAATACACTTTGGTGTGAGGGCGTTGCGCCAGGTGACAAGTGTGACGTCTTTGGGGTAGGGGAACAGATAGTCGTTTGCCGGCGGCCAGATGTTGTCGAGCTCACACCACAGAATGGCCTGCTTGCCATTGTCGCGCACGATGTTCAGGATGTTGTTGAAGAACAGAATCATCAGTTGCGACGGTTTTTCGTAACCGAGTTGTTTCATAATGTCGAGGCAATGGTGGCATTTTGCCCAGTTCTCTTTTACGGCAGCCTCGTCACCGCCCAGATGTATGTATTTCGATGGGAACAATTCTGCCACCTCCTTTATGATATCCATATATATGCTGTATACCTGTGCGTTGGTTGCGCACAGCATCATATTGGTGGTGTGGCCAAGGTCTTTCTTCTCGTTGTGGCGGAAAGCACAGCCCAGTTCGGGGTGTGCTGCAAGTATTGCTACGGAGTGTCCCGGGATGTCAAGCTCGGGGATGACCTCGATGTTGCGCTCTGCAGCATAGCGGATAATCTCTTTCAACTCTTCCTGTGTGTAGTAGCCGTTGTCCGGGCCCCGGTCGCTGCCGCCGGGAACGCGGAAAGCTCCTTTGGCTGTTAGCTCGGGGTGGCTCTTTATCTCAATACGCCATCCCTGGTCGTCGGTGAGGTGAAGCTGTAGCACGTTGAACTTGAAACGTGCCATCTGGTCAATGAACAGCTTTACGTCCTTTGTGGGAATGAAGTGACGTGCAGGGTCGAGCATTATTGCGCGGAAACCGAAACGCGGGCTGTCGTCGATGCGAGTGAAGGCTATCTTCTTTGCGGCTGTGTTGTGGCTGTCGCCAACGAGCAGTTGGTCAAGTGTCTGCAAGGCAAGGAATATGGCTCCCTCTGTAGCGCCTTTTATAAATATGCCGCTTTTGTTTACCTCCAGGGTGTAGTGCTCACGTCCGGTGAGGGTGCTGTCAATCTCCAGAGCTATAACATTCTTGTTGCGCTTGTTGTCTGTGAGCGGAGTTATTCCCAGGCGTTTCTGGGTGATGCGTTGCAGTTCGGTAATGACAAATGCATCGCCGGATAGCGTGCTTTTGATTGTTGTGGCTTCGTTTGCTGTGAAGGTTTTTCCGTTGCCGCATTGCTCGATTTTGTTGGGGTAGGGAATTAGTGCCTGGGTGTTTCCCTGTGCCAATGCTGCTGTAGCTGTTGCAAATAGTATTATTGCTGCAAAAAATCTCTTTTTCATAATGGGGTTGCTTTATTTCTTTATTTTGAGTTTGTTGAGTGCCTGTTGGTACTTCTTGGCGTTTGCGTTGTGTTGGCCAAGCGTGGTGGCAAAGTTATGTGTACCCGAGAAATCCTCCTTCGCACACATATAAAGATAGTTATGCTTTGTGTAGTTGAGCACGCTTTCAATTGCCTGTTTGGATGGGATGCGTATCGGTCCGGGGGGCAGTCCGGTGTGCTTGTATGTGTTGTATGGTGAGTCTGTTTCAAGGTCTTTCATCAGTATGCGGCGGCGGGTCGGGTCGCCCAGAGCGAACTTGACTGTCGGGTCGGCCTGTAGCGGCATACCTCGTTTCAGACGGTTGATGTATAGTCCGGCAATGATGGGCATCTCGGCGCTGTTGGCTGTCTCTTCGTCCACGATGGATGCCAGTGTGGCTACCTCCTCGGGGGTGAGCCCGGCAGCCTTTGCCTTTGCCTTGCGCTCGTCGTTCCAGAATTTGCGGTTCCACTCGGCTATCTTTTCAAATAGTTGCTGAGCCGAGATATCCCAATAGACCTCGTATGTGTCGGGGATAAAAAATGCCGGAATGTGTGTCTCCTTTACTCCGAAACAGGATATTGCAACGGGGTGGGTGTACTGCACCAGCGATGCCGAGTCTACCATCAGTTGTTTGCTGATTATGCCGATGGCTTGTTTGACATCTCTTGTTCCCGGGATTGTTATTCTCACCGGTGTCTGTTGGCGGCTGACGATGCGTCTGTATATGTCGCTCATAGTATCGCCGTTCTTTATGGCGTATTTGCCACTGCGCTTTCGGCTGTCGTAGTTGTTGTGTTCGGCAAGTGTCGAGAAGCCTTTCGTGTTGGCATCGGGTGCTACTGCTGCAATCTTTTCCATAACTGTTGCTGCATTGTCCTGCGGTGTTATGTAGATGTATGCTGTCTCGTCCATTTGCACTGTCTGTATCCTGACCGAATAGTATTTCTCGCCCATCACGACTGCAAAAAATGCCACCACTGCAAGTGTTGCAAGTGTTGCGTAAATGAGTGGCCTCTTCTTGTTGTTCCTTTTCTTTTCCATAAAGATAAATTTGTACAAAAATACAATATTGAGGCGCTAAAGACAAAATAAATCCAATATAAATGTTGTTTATGCCTTTTGAACCATTTTTTAAAAAGAAATGTGATGATTTGTTGTAAATGTTTTATATATTTGCAGTTAATTGTGAAAAATGTTGTCTGCGTCAGGTAGACAATGGATGTTTTGGTGGTAATAAATTAAAAAAAGTATAAAATGAGAACATTGAAAAACAAAAATTTTGTCATTCTCTCTTTGCTTTCTCTTATGCTTATGGCCTCTTGTACTTCATACAAGAGAGTCCCATATTTGCAGAACAGTGAAGAGTGGACCGTGGCAGAGCAGACAGGGGGTGTCTTTGAGCCCAAAATTCAGCCTAATGATTTGTTGAATATCATTGTTACAAACCCTAATAATCCTACGGCGTCTTTGGCATACAATCTTGTCTCGCCGTCCGATGCAACAAAAAATTCATATTTGCAGACACAGCCTACTTTGCAGAGTTATATCGTTGACATCAATGGCGATGTGGTTATTCCAAACGTGGGCAAGGTTAACCTTGGTGGAAAAACAATTTCAGAGGCCGAGCAGACTATCTTTGCAAAGGTGCAAAGCTCATTTTCATCAACCCCTGTTGTGATTGTGCGTTTTGTCGACTTTAAAATCTCTGTGCTTGGCGAGGTTACAGCCCCGGGGTCATTTGTGATAAAAAACGGCAAGGTCACAATCCTTGAGGCGTTGGCGCTTGCACGTGACCTCACAATATATGGCCGTCGAGATAATGTAAAGGTGATACGTGAAAACAGCGATGGCAAAAGAGAGATTGTTGAACTCAACCTCAATGACGCGTCGATATTGAACTCTCCATATTATAACCTGCAGCAGAATGATGTTGTTTATGTTACTCCAAACGAATCAAAGGCCAAGAACTCCGATATCGGTTCGAGCACATCGTTGTGGTTCTCGGGTACATCAATCTTCATTTCACTGACATCACTTTTGTATAACATCCTAAAGAACTAAGGTATGAGAGAGAACGAGAAAATAAATATTGACAATGGAAACGAGGAGGGCGGTTTTGATATTCGTCTGATACTTGGCTATTTGAGTGCCTATTGGTATCTTTTTGTCCTGTCAGTAGTGGCGTGCCTGGTTTTGGCATTTGTTTATTTGCGTTATGCGACTCCGGTTTACAATGTGTCGGCCAAGGTGCTGTTGCAGGATAGTGAGAAAGGTGGTACGGTGATGTCTCCGGCCGATATGCTTGCCGATTTCGGTATGCAGAACAGGACCTCTAATGTAGAGAATGAGATTGAGGTTATGTCGTCAATGTCGGTTGTACGTGGCGCTGTGATAGACTCTGAACTGTATATAAAGTACAAGTGGGGCCAGGACAGTACTCTCTACAAAGAGACTACTCCGCTTTTGGTGTCAATTGATGAAGATGCAAAAAACGGAATGGTTGAACCGTTGATGCTTGATATTGCTGTAGCCGAGGGTGGTAACGCTCTTTTGTCGTATGGTAAGGACAAGGAGAATATAACGACGGTTGAAATTCCGTCTTTCCCCTATGTGCTGAAAACCGATGCCGGCAATGTTACGATAGCCCCCAATAGTGGTGTGGAGCTTGTACCGGGTAATGTGCTTGTTGCTGTCTATCCGATAGATGCTATGTCCAATATGTATAAAAAGGCTTTGTCAATATCTCCATTGTCAAAGACTGCATCTGTGGCTGTGCTCTCTTACAACACTGCCGACCCTGTTGAGGGAACAATTTTTCTAAACTCCATAATGGAGAGTTTCAACAATGTCACTAATGAGACAAAGCGTCAGGTTGCTTGTCGCACAGAGGCTTTTATCTCGGAACGTCTTGTTTCGTTGAGAAAGGAACTCGAGGAGATGGAGGGTAGCCTTGCTGCTTACAAAAAGCAGAACGAGCTTGTAGACCCAAAACTCAATGCCACTCAGGTGATGCAGAAGAAGGCCGAGTACGTCAAGTTGCTCGAGGAGATTGATCTGAAGATTGCGGCTTCAAAGTATATGAATGACTTTGTGAGCAACCCCGAGAACGATATGCAGATTATCCCGGCATCATTCGGCGTTGAGATTGACCCTGCGCTTGTGTCGCTCATTAATAATTACAATGCAAGAGTGCTTGAGCGCAAGACGCTTTTGCAGACAACAACCGAGGAGAACCCAATACTGAAGAATGCGACTGTGATGTTGAAAACAATGCAGGACGACTTGCGCACGGCATTGCAGGCGCTTGACCAGTCTCTCTCAATAGAGCGCAAGGCTGTTGCTATACTTGCCGACAAGTACACAGGCCGTTTTGAGATGTCGCCCGAGGTTGAGCGTCAGCTTCTCACAATCACCCGCGAGTGTGATATCAAGTCGGGGCTTTATGTGATGCTCTTGCAGAAGTATGAGGAGACATTGTTGAGCATCGAGGTGCAGAGCGATAATTTGAGTTGCATCGACCTTCCCTATGCCTCGGGGGTTGTATCTCCAAATAGTAAGATGGTGTATCTCATAGCACTCTTCTTTGGACTTATAATCCCGTCGGCTTATGTATATATACGCCATCTTTTGCGTAATAAGTTCGATTCTGTCGACGAAATACAGAAAGCTATTGATGCCTCTTACCTTGGCTCAATACCTTTGAAGGTCTCTCGTGGAAAGCAGAAAGGCGAGCAACAAAGACCTATTGTGGTGGAGAAGAACAAGAACGATGTTATGGCCGAGGCTTTCCGTACACTGCGTACCAATTTGCAGTTTATTATGAGAAAGACACAAGGAAAGGTCATTATGTTCACCTCAACAATATCGGGTGAGGGTAAAACATTCATTGCCTCAAATCTTGCAGTGAGTATGGCGTTGCTTGGAAAGAAGGTGCTTCTTGTCGGCTGCGATATCCGTCGTCCCCGTCTTGCCGAGGTGTTCAACTTCAGTGCAAAGTGTCAGGGCTTGACAAGCTATTTGGCTGCGGATGAAAAAGAGGTGTCTATGCTCGACAAGTTGATAATTCCTTCAAATGTAGTCGATAATCTGGAACTTCTCCCCGCAGGTATCGTTCCTCCAAATCCAGCCGAGCTGCTCTCGGGTAGCAATTTGGATAGAGCATTGGAGTATTTGCGCGGGAAGTATGACTATATTTTGTTCGATGCGGCACCGGTAGGTCTTGTGTCGGATGCAATGATTGTTAACCGTGTGGCCGATATTGTAGCGTATGTTGTGCGTATCGGATATACACAAAAGGTTGATGCCAAGTTCATCGAGTCTGTAATCAAAGAGAAGAAGCTTGAAAATGTGGCAATTGTTGCAAATGGTGAGGATTTGAGCAAGAAGGCTTATGGCGCACAGGGAAGCAACAGATATTCAACTTATGGATACACTTACATCGATGATTTAAAGAGCAAATAATTGATGTAGTTCACCGACTTGAACAAATAGACTGCAGTAATGTGGTCTATTTGTTTTTTTATGTTGATTTTTGTTGTGAAAAGCATTGCAAAGTAAAAAAAAATATGTATCTTTGCATCCCGGTTAGAGAACCACTCTGTGTGGTTGCCGTTGGCCAATAGAATACAGTTTCGGGGTGTAGCGCAGTTGGTAGCGCATCTGGTTTGGGACCAGGGGGTCGCAGGTTCGAATCCTGTCACCCCGACAACTGAAAAGGCTTGGGTGTACAGTCCGACGGTGCTGTCGCTTGGTGAGTCTGTAGGCAATGGGGCTCTTCCGGAATATTTTAAAACCGTTCTTCGGGGTGTAGCGCAGTTGGTAGCGCATCTGGTTTGGGACCAGGGGGTCGCAGGTTCGAATCCTGTCACCCCGACGAGGATGACTCTCTCAAGGAATTTCTTTGAGAGAGTTGTTTTTTTTCATTCTTCCGGCCTGTGGGTGTCTAATGTCTTTTGCGCCAGATGTAATGCCATATTTTGAAGTATGGACTCCACAGTGTTTCGTCGGGATATTGGAAGAGAAGTCTAGTTGTGCGCTGAATGCTGTTAAGGAAATGTTTGAATTCTTTCTCTTTGGGAACAATGTTGTAGCGATTGTCGTATTTGCCGAAATTTCCGGCTGTCATAATTTCCTTTAATAGGAACTCTCCACGTTTTCTATCCGGTGCAACAAGTTGTTTTTCGCCTTCGAGGCCGAACTTTTCTTGCAATATATATATGGTTGCTGCAGCGAACTTCTTAAGCCCAAGAAGCTCCAATGTTTTTGTGCACTCCTCTTGTTCCTCTTGTGAAAAACCCTGTTCAAGTACAAAGTAATAATCGAGCAGTTGCCTGAGCCCAATGCCCTCCTGGAAGAGATGACGGTAGATGTGCAGCAGTATGTAAACCCTGTTGAATGCCAATGTCGGGGCTGTGAAACACCCCTCTTCTGTTGTTATGCGGTTGCCGAACTGTTCGTCTGCACTGTGTGCGAGAAATTTTTGCAAACGGTTGTTCTTTATTGGGCTGTGCATCCACGACGGGGTGAAGTGAATTTCAATGTCAAGACCTTTTCTTACGGGAAAATCAACGTGGTGATATGTTGGTTTGCTATTGGGAAAACATCTTTTCACATACTTGAGAATCTTTTCGTGTCCACCCTCGAGCCATATATCAATGTCGCCCGGTGTGCGCAATGAAGGGTGTGGGTATAGCTGTGCCAATCCTTGCCCCTTTAACAGGGTGTTGCGGAATCCAATCTGAGTAAACTTTCCGGCAACGGCAATGCTTTTTTTGTTGAGCTCAATGTTTTGTTCTTTTATCTGCTCGGATAGAGTGTACCAGGCAAGCAGGATGCGTTTGGGTGGTCTCTGCTCACGCGGCAACTGTTCTATGCCGGCATAGGCAAAGCCTGTCAGCGCCTGCTTTTGTGCTATGTCGAACAACCTCTGCCAGTCGCCTTCATCGGGAGTGTGTGGCAACATTCTCTGTTTGCCGATACCGCACCTGATGAGGTGAAAAAAAAGTTCTTCTATTGGGTCTTTCAAAGTTGTGGCCGCAGGCATTGTACAAACTTTTATATCTTTTTTGTGATAGAGTGTAGCTGCCAGATGGGGTAGCTTATGGTCTCCGATTTTGCAAGCCTGTGGAAACGTATGCAGTTCTTCACTTTCCAAAGGTATGATTTAATATATTCAAACCTTGTCGTTGCGTAGCTGTGTTCGCCATATTGGCCAAAGTTACCGTGTGTCATAATAAGACAAAAGGCTTTCTTTGCCATTTTGGTGTCTTTGCGGGAAATTTCGCACAATGCATACTCTTTTGGCAGGCCAAGATAATCGGTTGCTATTGCCGTTGCGACCTTGTATGTCTCCCATAGCTGCAACTCCTTTGCATATTTTATGAAGAGCTCTTTGTCTATCTCCTTTTGATGTTTATGTACGAAAAGCACCCAGTCGCAAACCTGTCTCAGTCCAAGCCCTGCGAAGATGATGTGTCGCAACATATGCGACAGCAGCTGCAGCGCATTGGCCAATGGCGGAAGAACGGCAATCTCACAACCGTCTATCTCTACGCGGGTTTGTGCCGAGCCGACAATTGATGCAATTATCTCGTTGTAGCGTTTTTGCAATTTCTTGGTGTAGAATGTAGCACTTTTCTTGTGTATCTCCAATTTAAAACCCTTGTACTCTGTTTCGCAGTGTGCATCGTCAAGGTCTCCCTCAATAGTGCACCCTTGTGCAGTAAAGTGCTCAATTGCTTTGTCCAAATCGTTTGCGGTGAAGTATATGTCTATGTCTCCGCAAATACGATGGTTGGGAGTGGGGTAGTTCAATGCTATACCTTGTCCTTTTAAAAGATATGGGTTGAGTGATTTCTTCTTCAGTTCGTCAACAATGCAGGTCAAAGCATTGTTCATCTTTTTGTTTTGTGCTTCAATGACCTTCTGCAGCATTATCCACTGCATACGTAGTTTAATCTCCGGTTTCTGCTCATTTGGCAATTTTGCCACAGCGTCAAGCATAATACCGCTCACAGTCTGCTCCTTGGAAATGGCATATATGCTGTTCCATTCCTCTTCACTTACATTGCGTGGCAAAACCGGGGTGTTGCCCCACATAGCACTGCGTATGAGAGTAAAGAATATTTCTTCGAGACTGTTCATTGCTTTTGTGCTCTTTTGGAATTGTATTTGAGCTTGGATGTCATCAACTCATATATCTTGTAAGGATAGCGCAGGCACAATAATAGTGCATTTGAGTAAATGCCATTGTCCTTCAATGCTCTCAGGTGGTCTTTCATTATCTGCCAACGGCTGCTCAAACCTTCTGTCGATGCACCGCCTGTTCTCATTGTAACAAAATCGCGTTTAATGTATTTTGTCCTGATGCGGTTCACGAATATGTATCGCAGAAGGCTCTCAAAGTCGGCACCTATCTTGTATTTTGTGTTGAAAGCACCATATTTTGTATATACTTCGCGCTTGCAGTAGAACGACGGATGTGCCGGCATAAAACCATAACGCATAAGCCAACGGCTGAATATGCGTGACGAATAGTACCTCACACATTTGTCGAGGTTGTCGTTGTTGACAAAGTGTATGTCTCCATAAACAGCATCTATCTCGCTGTCCTGCATACTGTCGGCAACGAGTTGAAGAATATCTGTTGAAGTGTAAAAGTCATCACTGTTTAAAATACCAATCACATCACCGGTTGCCATAGCAATGCCTTTGTTCATTGCATCATACAAGCCTTTGTCCTTCTCGCTAATCCATCGCATCCTTCCGCCAAAAAGAGGCTCATATTCCTTGATAATGTCCAAAGTGTTGTCTTTTGACAAACCATCGACAACAATATATTCAATATCATTGTATGTCTGTGCTATGACAGAATTGAAGGTGTCCTTTATAGTTGCTGCACTATTGTATGTCGCTGTTACTATAGATATTTTCATTGTCGGTCGTTTGGTGTTTGATACTCTTTGCCATACGGCAAAGTTAGTGATAAATATTCAAAAACGCAAAGTGAATAACGCGCTAATTCTATGGTATGGCCTTTTTATCGTGTGTAAAGAGCGATAATTATAATCAATGTGTCAAACAGACAACTTTCTCTGTCGCCGCAGACTCTATATTTGCACAGAATTTAACAGCAGGCATCACAATGCACATAGTTGATAATATCTTCTTTGTCTTGCCATATCCATTTAAATTCATTGTGATTCCTGTTTTTTGCTTAACCGATTAAAAAAAATAATATGACAAAAGGAAAATTAAAGAACAGCTACCGTTCTCTAAACGATGCAGCAATGAGCGATTGGCTTTGGGGTGACAGACTGAACAACCACATCAAGACAGGATACAGCATTGTAACAGATTTTATATTGTCTGCATAAGGTTGTTTATATGGGTGTTGACCAGGTGCGCCCTCTGTGCGCTAATCAAGTGTTTTTACTATATAGCAAAAAGCGGCTAATTTATTTGCGAGACTAAGACCGATGCTATAACTTTGCACCGTTATACAATATTTTCAATCAAAATCCTGTAAAGGAAGAGAGTGTGCCCCGTTGTGACAATGCAGCACACTTTTTTAAAAAGACCTTACCCCCCAACGTTTAGTTCAAATAGTCCTTCAACTTTTCTTTGAGCAATTGGCGCGAGATGTGAATGCGTGTTTTCACTGTTCCAAGCGGTATGTTGGTGATAATTGAAATATCCACATATTTGTGTCCTTTTATAAGCAACCTTATTAGTGTACCATAGTTGCCGGGTAAGTCATCAATGGCATTGTAAATCTCATCAACACAAATGTCGCAATCACTGTTCTGTGCATAAATATCCTTGTCTGTGAAAGGAACAACCTGCGCAAAATCATCAACCGATTGGTGTCTCTCCTCTCGGTTTTTGCTGCTGATAAATGTGTTGTGCATAATTTTGTGTGCCCATTTAATGAAACCATCCTCATTTTTCAGTTGGTGTGCGTTACTCAGCATTTTGAATGCCGTTTCCTGTAATAAATCATCGGCCCTGTCAAAATCCCACGTCAAGCAGTGCGCATAATGATAGAGTTTTCCCCTTGCAGCAATATATAGTTCTGCAATCTCGCCTTTTTCCACTTTATTTCTGTTTTTTTTGAATTGTTATTACAAACATAAACACTCAACCACCCCTTTTTGTTCTGTATTTTATAAAATTTTTCAAAAATAACGCAAAATTTAACATTCTTTCACGTATCAATGCGTGATATTTCTTAAAATAACTTCGTTTGTCAATTATGACACACTGTAGCCTTTGTGTTGTTGTAGCCGGTCAATAGATTGAATATTCGTAAAAGTGTCATTTCAGCAACTTTGTTTCCTTTGGGCGGGTATACTTTTGCAACGAATAACCTTTAATTTTATTAACGATGAAAAACGAGATGAGTTTTATTTCGAATTACCAAAGAGATTTTGATGCAGTAGTGAAACCCAAGGATGACTCTTTCCCTCAATTTACAACCAATGTGCCCAAGGTGTCGAGTCTCGAGCAACGATTGCGCGAATTGAGCGAACGTATTAACCTGTTGGCAATGTTTGTGGGTGTGCCCCACGAGGTGCAGCTCGACGGCAACCTGACACTCTATCCGGCACGCCGCGGTGGCAACAGGAAATTGAGTAAAGAGGCTGTGTCGTATATGGTTGACCTTAAGCCCTATCGTGAAATCTTTTCCGAGGTCCGTTTTAAGGCAACTAACAGGTTTACCGACGACCGTGAGATTGTGCGTGGAATAATAATAGACGAGCAAGGCAATGTTGAGTGTTCAAGCAATAATCAAATGAATACATCCAATCTTTGGACACGTTTGCCCATCACCGCCAACTCTGCATTTCTCATAGCTTCAGTGCCTTTGAAAGATGGCAAGCCGGTCTGGATACCCGAAAAGGTCGAGTTTATGACAAAAGGCCTCGCTCAAGAGGTTGCCGAAATAACCGACAGGCTTTACAACGACGCTTTGGATACTTATAACAAAGATATATTCCCATTGAAACTCGAATGCAAGAAACTGAATTCGGAACTTGCAGGTAGCGAGGAGAGCTTCTTGTAAATAAAAAGCGCTCCCCCGCAT
>JAFYWV010000052.1 GCA_017546505.1 Bacteroidaceae bacterium | reverse complement strand
TGATACCTACAACCTGAATGTCGTTAGCGAAGTTCTTCACTGCTGCACGGAACACCATACGGCCGATACGACCGAAACCGTTAATACCAAGTTTAATCATTTCTTTAAAATTTAATTAAAACGTTTATAATTAAAAAAAAATCTCAAATCCTCTTCATCAAGTGGATTTAATCATCCACAATTGCAATATTCGGCCGAGCGGCACGACACCATAATCAACACCGCAAGTACAATAAAAAGCACTGTTTTTGCTGTTTTCATACCTCACCTACTGAATATCTGTGCAAATTTAACAAAATGTTTTCACATATAAAACATCAAACGCAGTTAAAAAACAAAAGTTTTAATAAAAAACATATTTTATATACCCTTTTATCCGTTTTTCAAGGCCTGATATATACCTTACGTCCGTCAACAATGTAAAAACCGGGGAGCGTCACACGAACCACACGGCGGCCATAGATGTCGTACACCACTGCGGCATCATCCTCCTCTGCCGTTACACACTGCTCTACTCCGGTATAATTGAGCTCGGTTTTTTCTATGACAAACCTTGCGTTCTCTGTTGAGGAATCACTTACAAAGCCCAGCTTTTGCGAGTAGATATCTTCTCGACCCAGAACAAGTGTCGTTGCATATACCGGCGTGAACATACACTCGCCGCTCTCAAGGAGTGTTATATTCCACTCAGTCACACATCCGGCATCATCCTTTTCAACACCCCAGACACGTCCTTCGCCGGCCTGCATCACCTGGTTCCACTCCGGGTTTGTACCAAGCACTCTGCCATCGCCCTGCAGCGGACAGATACAGTAACGTCCGACATCACGTCCTCGCACAAAATACCACGCCTGGCCAAGACGGTTCTCATCAGAATCGGCAAAAGCCACAAGGTTCAACGGAGCGCCATAGTCATCGAACATATTCGGTGTTTCCACATCCTCATATTCAAGAGGCGAGTTACCCGAAACAGCTATGATGCGGTAGAAGACTGTGGGGTCCTGCTCTGTGGTAAATTCCACCGGAAGTGGTGTTTCAAGAGCACGACGGAGAGTATCGGCCATCAGCTGCAGCTCGGCAGTACATCTTTCAAACTGCGCTGCGCTCGAAGCATCCCCAAGCACTCTGTCGGCTTTGGCAAGGAGAGTTTCTGCATCGTCTGCATATAGCGGCAACCAAGTACCGGCGGGGTCGGTAGTGTCAATCTTTGTCAACCCGAACTCTGAAATGCAGAAGAAGTATTGTCCATTATACTGCAAATGAGATGACGGACAGTTGTGCGAGTCGACAAAGCAATCCGACTCGGTGACCGTAAAGCGCAAATAGCGATAAGCCTTGCCACACGAGATGGTATCGGAAACAAAATTCTCCTTTATTCCCGGCACGGCGGCATCACCCACACGCAGCATCACATCCACAATGCATCCGTCCGTGTCGGCTATCGTGCCGCCGAAATTACTGCTATTGTCACCTTTGGGGTCGACACTGTTCCAGTCCACTTTGTATCGCATACGGTAGATACCCGGTGTTGTTGGCGCAGTGAACAAAGGAGGGTCGAGGGCATTGCGTCCTTCGCCCGAAATGTAGTTACCCAGGCTATTGAGTCCGTTATTCTCATTGCTTTCGCTTCCATAGAATGAGTATGCGACAAGGTCACCACCCGGTCTGTTACCCTCGGTATATACCTCGAACCCGTTCTTGTCGGCATCGATATATACGTAGCCGTGCATCCAACTCCATCCGCCATCTTTCACAAACGAAGCTGTCACCGTCTCACCGGGAAGGACATTGAACACGGTTGTTGCAGTCATATCATTATATAGACGGTCGGGATTTGTCAAATCCGCAGTCTGCGCACCACAGGCGGGACTATGAAGTTTCACAGATGTTATCTTACGCTCTTTCTTCACCACATCGGCAAAGTTAGAGTTCAGCGAGTAATCGGCATCACTGCCGGCCGCGTCACCGGCCAATTGCTGACGGCCTAGCGTGAGTATTGTCTCAAAACCAGCTCCATCGTTACTGCCGGCTACCACTATACCGGTGGGCATTGCGTGAGTCAAGCCCTCACGAACCGCGTAGTTGAAACAGAAATCCGAGACGGAATTGCCGCGGCCCATATCCACTTGCAGGAAATGTTGCTCATTAACAGGCGTACCGCCCCAACGGCTGTGGAAATAGGTTCCTGTTGAGCCATCGAGCAGAGCCGGCAACCCGCCACCGTCCTTTGCCGCGCCACCGGCATTGTGTTCGGCATTTGACGATATATAATATGGTGCCGACATATCAGTGCATTGCAACGGCACTTGCCCCGACGCAACATTGCCGGCAAGAGCAGCACTCACCTCATTCATCACGGCAAGCAATGCCAGACGGGCGCTCTTGAGCTTTGTGTCGTTACCCATATCATACACCATTTTCAGAGCAAGATAGTGTGTATAGAGTTCGGAATACATACTCACATACACATTATACGACGAACCGCCCAGCGCCTGTGCGTTGCCAACAGAACGGCAAGCATCAACAACTTCCTGTTTTTCAACAAGACCAACATATTTTTCAGCAATCCCGCTCACCGAGGCACTACTGCCGAACGATGCGCCTGTCGCAATCTCTTCCACAAGCCACTTGACACTCTGCAGCATCACTTCCATATCCAATCGGGCATCATCAGCATCACTCAGCACTGCAAGCCTGATGTTCCAATGCGATGCCTCGGCATCCTTGTTCCAGCCCACGACATTCTTTGCGGCATCAAGATGCAGATATTGCGACACGCCACCGAGGGCAACACTGCGGTCATCACACATCTCTACACGGAACACTCCGGCCGAAGATGTCGATGCTTCGCTTGCATAAACCTGACGGCTTGCAGCATTGAGCACCCCAATGTAACGGTTGTTGCTGCGGTTCTTTATATAATATGAACCGTCATTGGCAGCCTTCTCGAACACCCAGGATGCCACATCGCCATAAGACAGTGTCTTTCCGTCAACCTCGTTATTGCTGCCAAGATACATATAATACCCCTGATACATAACGTTGTCGAGCATATACACAGCGCCATTCTCAATGCCAATGCGCGCCCTGTCGCCAAGTTGCTCAAGTGCAGCAATTTCAGCAGTCAGTTTGTCAATGTATTCGATGTACTCCGATGCCATTTTCTCGTCGTGGACAGCAACAGCCTTCTCATACAGCAGCATCAATCCCTGCGTATATACAGGATTATAGTACCCCACTCTCTTGTACGACGTATCAACGTATTTCTTTATCTCGTTCACCTTGTCAATCATAGACTTCAGCATCACTCTCTTGGCCTCGTCGCCACTGGCTTCGCTCACATTCTTTGCTACGACAACCGACTGGTCGGCACCAATGACCTTTATCTTGCACGCACCGCTCTTTATGGCAGCCATTGTGGCGGCATCTACCTGCAGACGGGCGTCGTTATAGAAAGCGTGCATCTTGCCCGACCACTCGAGCATCACACCCACTGCACCGTTGCCACCTGCGACTTTGACGATGTTGTCGGACTCCTGCACCCATACATATTCACCGTTTGCAGGCAGGGGATTAATATAATCGGTATACTGTCCCATAGTACCGGTGTTCAGCGCCGTGCCTATCCACTGTTTGTTGTGTGAAGGATATTTTTTGCTGGCCACAGTACCTATTCGGTCCTCAATGAACAGGATTGAACAGTTCTTTCTGTAGCCATATCCGGCAACCTCGTTCTTGGCAACATTAATGTCGCTCTCCTGACTTATGACATTATAGTCATAATAGTCGGTTATTGCAGTCCTTGCAAAGGGCACGAAGAAGCCCCAAGCCTCAAAGAAAGGAGTCAGGTCCTCCCCTGCTGCACGGCAGGCATACTTGTAGAACTTCAACGACTCGCCCGACGTGTAGACATCACCCACGTTCGACTCACGTATTGCCATCGGGTCGTTTCGCAGATACTCAAATAGTTTGGGGAAGAAATCCCTGTTTCTGCCGGCTGCGTGATAATAGAGCCACAGCTGGTAGAACATTCTCATCCTTGAATCAGAGTCACGGAAGTGCCAAGCAATGTTATCTCTGTAACCGGAATTATTGTCAGCAATTGTACCGCCCCGGGTGTGCAGATAGTCCTGATAGAAAATTGCGACATTGGAGAACAGGTTATTGCTGACCTCGGTGGTACCCACCATATTTATGGCATTCTGATTGGAGTGTCCGAACTCGTGCGCACACACCCAGATATAGTTTGAGCGCTCCATCTCATCACCCCTTAACATACCCTCACCGTGCGCGAACTGTATGCGGAACGGCATCTGCGTATAAGCACCGATGGTGGGCAACGAATGCACAAGTTGACGATTGTTGAAAGAGCGCGAGAAATCAGAGGTATATGTATGCAACCCTAATGGGTCACCCGCAGTCTCGGCTGCCGATGATATACCCATCACCAGGTGCTGTGTAAGGCCTATCATATCCCACATTGCCAACGCGCGGTCAATCGACGAGGCATTGTTGTTCTTGAACACTGTCTCCCAACTGGTGCGGTAAACAAATTTTCCACCCAACACATCGTAATACTCAAGCCCGGCCTTTGATGCATTGCCGGCAAGTTCACCGAACCTTGAAGCATCGTCCATTGAGGCATCGTACATTCCGTTTATCGAGCCGCCTTCAATGTGCACCTGAATATCGGGATAGTTTGCCAAAGGATAGCTGCTGCTCTGGCTGTTAACCGAATACAAAAGGTAGAGCATATCCTTGTCACCATAGAAAGGTATTATATTCAGCCCCTTACCAAGCTGCACAGGATTACTGCCGGCTATTGTGGTGAGATAGCCTTTGTTATTATGGGCAAGCCCCGCAAGATAAAGCGCAGCGCCCTGCTTTATATCACCCTTTACCATTATATAAAGCATATCCATATTTCCGGCATAAATACCTGTCGGGTTGTTCATATTGGAATATGCCCCAACATTCACCACCTTGCATATCTCTTCGGCAACAGAATGCGGTTCAATTGTCTGCACCCTGAAACGCTTTGCCGTGGAGCTTGTCCACGACACGCTGCCGTTGTCCTTGTTCACCTCACTCCAATCGCCGCCGCACACCTTCAGAGCCATACTCTTGAGTTCGGCCGGCAGAGCCTGATAGGCCGACGATGCCAAAAGCGCGCTCTGCGACTTATATGCACTGCGCAGCTCGGTACAAAGGTCGTCGGTAAACAGCGTGTTCAGGTAGCCCTGGAACTCACTCTTTTGGTTTGCCATATTCTCGAATTCGGCAAGTTTGTTCCACTGCGCCTGGACATCGACACCCGAGACAAGCTCAATGCTCCACAGCGAAGCATCGGCCGAGCCCATCCAGCTCACACAGCTACCCTCGGCATTGCTATGCAGTTTGTCGTAATAATAATCACTGTTGCCGGTACTCTTGTTCTCGGCACCCAATGTGTAATAGCCATCCCTTGACGCCTCCCACAAATCGGTAGTAAATTTTGTGCTCTGGCCGTCATAATTCTCGGTATATGTCCCGGCACTCTTGACCATACGCCACGGAGTCGAAGAGTTGTTGTTGCCCTGAAGATAATGGCCGTTCCCCAGATTACGCAGCCTCACCTTGTAGCCAATTGGAATGGCATTATAATAGCGTTCCTCGACATACCACAGCTGCGAATAGTCTGTGGCACTACGGTCGGTGCAACCAACCAGCATTGCATTGGCAGCGGCAGCCTTTCCCGTACTTTTATTCACAAGGCGCACAACCGTTCCTTTAGAAAATTGTGCATCTGCCGGCATAACGTAGCATAGCAGAGAAAGCAGAACTGCAATAAAAGAAAAATGTCTTTTCATAGATAGTTGGAATAATTAATCTACCGCACGCACAAGCGCCACAGGAAGAAATATATGCAAACTTAATATTTTTTCATAATTTATCACAACTTTTATATAATTTTATCTATCTTTGTACCATAAAACAAAATAATATTTTCAGCAAAGACTATGGGCTTTCTTCAGAATTTCAGAGCCTTCACAATGAATAGCAATGTAATCGGTGTCACCACCGGTGAAGAGAGACAGCGCACATAAACGAGAGTGAAACCACGCGGTTTTCACTCTCATTTTTTTTGTTTGCTAAACAAACATTAGCAACCTCGCTATTGTAAGAAAAAAGGAAAAAGTATATTTTTGTAACTGAAAAAAAGAAACCAATTTAATACATTCAAGAATATGAAACAGGACATGATTGTTATCCTTGACCTCGGTAGCCACGAGAACACAGTGCTTGCACGCGCAATCCGCGCACTTGGTGTCTACAGCGAGATCTATCCACACGACATCACAGTCGATGAGCTCAAGGCTCTCCCCAACGTAAAAGGTATTATCATAAACGGTGGCCCAAACAATGTTATTGACGGCGTTGCCATCGATGTCAACAACGATATCTACAACGCCGGTTTCCCGGTTATGGCAGCCGGCCACGAAAAGGCCCTCTGCGATGTCAAGATTGCCGAGATCGGCAACGACGTAGAGGTTGTTAAAGAGGCTGTCAAGGAGTTCGTGCTCAACACCTGCAAGGCCGAGAAGAACTGGAATATGACAAACTTTGTCAACGACCAGGTTGAGCTCATCCGCCGCCAGGTAGGTGACAAGAAGGTGTTGCTTGCCCTTTCGGGCGGTGTAGACAGCTCTGTCGTTGCAGCATTGTTGCTCAAGGCTATCGGCGACAACCTTGTCTGCGTTCACGTAAATCACGGCCTGATGCGCAAGGGCGAGAGCGAGGCTGTTGTCGAGGTATTCAGCAAGCAGCTCTGCGCAAACCTTGTATACGTTGATGCAACAGACCGTTTCCTCAACCTTCTTGAAGGTGTAGCAGACCCTGAGCAGAAGCGCAAGATTATCGGTGGCGAGTTCATTCGCGTATTCGAGGAAGAGGCACGCAAGCTCGACGGCATCGACTTCTTGGGACAGGGAACAATCTACCCCGACATTGTTGAGAGCGGTACAAAGACAGCAAAGATGGTAAAGAGCCACCACAACGTAGGCGGTCTGCCCGAAGACCTCCAGTTTGAGCTTGTAGAACCAATCCGCCAGCTCTTCAAGGACGAGGTACGCGCTTGCGGTCTTGAGCTTGGCTTGCCATACGATATGGTATACCGCCAGCCATTCCCAGGCCCCGGTTTGGGTGTACGCTGCCTTGGCGCAATCACACGCGACCGTCTTGAAGCATTGCGCGAGAGCGACGCCATCCTGCGCGAAGAGTTCAAGAACGCCGGCCTTGACAAGACTGTATGGCAGTACTTCACCGTAGTGCCCGACTTCAAATCAGTAGGCGTACGCAACAACGCACGTTCATACGACTGGCCCGTTATCATCCGCGCCGTGAACACCGTTGATGCAATGACAGCAACAATCGAGCAGATTGAATGGCCAATCCTCCTGAAGATTACCGACCGCATACTCGCCGAAGTGCCAAACATCAACCGCGTATGCTACGATATGTCACCAAAACCCAGTGCTACTATTGAGTGGGAGTAATAAAAAAGAGAGCTTCGGCTCTCTTTTTTATTACTCCTTCCGAAGCAATTACAAAGCAATGGTCACGCGTAGTGCCGCAAGGTGGCACCGCGTGGGTTGCGGTCGCGAAGCGATTGTAATTGATTCAATGGGATGGCCCCAAGGGGGACAAACAGTTAAACGACTACAGGGTTAATTGCAGAGCCATAGGTCAAGCGTAGTGCCGAAAGGTGGCACCGCTTGGGTGGCGATTGCGAAGCGATTGTAATTGATTCAATGGGATGCCACAGAGCAGAAATTAAAAATCACAGCAATCTCTAAGATGCTGTGATTTTTAACTAACGAAAACATACACATTAAGAAACTTTCACATACGTATCAAATAACCATTTTTTACTTTTTTCAGTAGCTTCTAAATCAATTCCTTGTAGTTTTGATATTGAAACCAGATTATTAGAATAGCGAGAAAGATAATTAACAATACTCTCAGAATCTATAGCTTTTTGTTTAGATAAACTTCGTATAACTCTACCAATGAATTTATATTCTCTTTCAGGGTACAAAGATTTTAAGACTTGTAATTTTTTACTAGAATATCTCACCGAAATTTTTTCGCCATCGACAACAATTATACCAAGACTCAAACGTTCTGAAATTTCAGGTCTAATCTCACCAAAAATTATACTATATTGCAATTTATTCATTTAGATTATCATTTAAACATTCAATAAAGTTACCCCAAACCTCATTAATCCACCTCTCATCAAACAATTGAGCAACCTTCTCATACACTACTTCACTACCAACTTTCCATTCCGGTGGAATATCCAACAACATTCCGGGAACTGAATTCCTACACTTTTTGATGGAATTAACGTAATACACTTTCAAACTATGTGCTATAGAAGTAATTTCATTTGTACTGAATTTATCTTTAAATTGTTTAAATATTTCGGCATACAAAATTGTATCGGTCATTGTCAGCTGCGACATTGGATACTCGAATGTTGAAGTGTTAAATATGCCACCGTAATCAATAGACACAAGTTCATCAGAATCTACATCATATAACAAATTAGCATTGTTGTAAGTGCGGTCTTCATTCGCAATCCAAAAATCAAACAATGCAATCTTTAGCAACTGCTCTAAAACATTCTTGGATAATTGAATATGGTTATACGTAGTTTGTGTTATATCAGCAACACCATCCAACATCATATACCCCAATGCAGGAGCTGTCCTAATACAATTTGTTGACAAGAAATTACTCCAATGTGCTGTTTTAATAATAACTAAATCCATTTTTGGCGAGCGTATACCCCATTTTTCAATAAAACGAGCACCAATGAATTCACAAACAAGTTGTATGCAGGACTTAAAGAACGCATATATTTGCATATATACTCATTCTTATCAGAACACATTACAAGAACTGGAGTTTCTCCCGTTTCATATTGTTTTGAATATCTTTTATACTGGTCAGCATAAAGTAAACACCTAACTATACGCATATTCTTCACAAATACAGGTATAACAAGCGAAAAAATAAAGTTTACTTCAATATTTTTCACTACAAATGCTAAATACATTCAAACTATAACCTATCCATAACAACAAACATATAAAACTATATCAGGTTTGGTCAAACTAAAAATTAAAGTAATATTTATAGAACTGGATTCTGTTACATAATTCAACGTCGTTGAATGTCGGTGACACCTTGGAATAAAAAACAACGCGTAATAAAAAACAAACGTATTTATTTTGTTCTTCACTCGGCTTGCACTATCTTCGCAATGTGTTCGCGCAATAGCCGTGCACAAGACATTATATATAATTTGCTCAATCGCTGTCTGAATCACCACCTCGGAACACAACGAGCAAAATTATAGTCCAATTGAGGAATCTGCATAAGTGCAGGCTTTCTCATATTGAACTATGGCTTGTGGTGAGCCCAGACAGCGTATGACGAGGGTCTGCGCTTTTCTTTTTATAGTCAAGCAAAAGATTTAAAGAAGTAACATAATGTTTAACTATAAATTTCAGATTATGAAAAAAGTATTTTCTTTGATGTTATTTGTGACATCTTTTATTTGCCTTACATCCTGTTCTAACGATGAAGATGAATTTTACACTCCGCAAGAGGTTGATTTAACATTGGACTACACTTTTGCAGAAAGCGGTAGTATGACAAGAGCAACAGGTGCAATTCTTTACAATGACTTTTACGACAAGTATATAAAAACAAAACGACTAACTCCAACAACCTATTCGCTCAAGTTCACAAATAAGACAACAGGTGCGGTAACTTCCATAGATGGATTGTGGAAAAATAAAGATGCAGTACGTTTAACCGAGGGCGAATACGAAGTCGTTGGAACATCTACACCTCTTGTACACAGTAGATATGTTTCAGATACAGTATTCATCTCATTTGATGAAACCATTCACATAACAAAAGATATGACAAATATAAACCTGACAGCAAAATATGATTCATATCTACTTATGCTTAATAACGAGAATTATATTGATGCACGCCATCATTGTTACGTAAGTCCTGCACATTATTACTTCAATTTATACAAAACAGAAAACAGCTATACCTTATTCGTAAATCGTATATCCGGCACAAATAATTGTCTCTTATTAACACGTGATGACGGAGCGTCTATTAATATAAATCTCGAAAATATTCCTTTTGAAAAAGCTAAGTACTATTACTTTGACGATGCTACAAGTTCATTCGATATTCCAAAAATGGAATCGGGCAACTAATCTTTCGACACAGTTTTTCTGAATTAAGGACAAAACTCTGTGTTAAAGAATTGGCAGATGCCATCCCACGTGAATGGTGTGTGCCCCATAAATTAACCGGATAGAAAAAACTTTCCGGTTAATTTCTTTTTCTGCAAAGTTTGCCCTATCTTCGCAATGTGTTCGCGCAATAGCCGTGCACAAGACATTATATATAATTTGCTCAATCGCTGTCTGAATCACCACCTCGGAACAAAAACGGGCAAAATTACATTCCAATTGAGGAATCTGCATAAGTGCAGGCTTTCTCATATTGGATTGTGGCTTGTGGTGAGCCCAGACAGCGTATGACGAGGGTCTGCGCTTTTCTTTTTTATAGTTAGGCAAAGCCCCTCCATTAAAAGAAAAGCAACTTATAACTATAAAGAAGAGAATTATGAAAAAAGTCGTTTATTACTCCTTGATTGCTATTCTTTGGGCAGTTATCCACGTTTTGTTTAGCATTGTAATGATTGTTACCGGGGTTGTTGAAGCGTCATCTCCCAATGCTTTGTTTGTCGCAGTTCTTATACCCGAAGTGTGGATACTCTCCATTGGGCTCACGATGTTTTCAAGGAGAGAGTTGAGCAAAAGGATATTGCACGAAGAGAAGAAATTCTCCAAGGTTGTTCCCATTGTACTGGTTGCACTGGGTGGTTTGATGGTTGGGGCAAACATTTTGTTGACCTGCATACAACGCTGCACAACGAACGATACCACACAAACAGTTTCTCAAAAGGTTGTTGACACAAAAGAGGTGTCAAGCAACAGCACGGAAACATATAAAAGCGAAAGCAGCAACGTCGATTTGTCATTGACAAAAACAATTATGGATTTTAAAGCCGGGCTGAACGAGGAGTTTGAAAAGATGAGCAAGAGGGCTCCAATCCGCATAAACGAGGTTATGACGCTCAACGAAATCAAAATTTCCGAATCGTCATATAATTTCATTTATCGATTGGAGATTAACAAAGATGATATTGCAGAGAATGAGCTAAAGGATATTATAGAAGAATTTGGAGAGAATAACAAAATAGAGTTGTACTATGAAGCTATATCAATGTGCGCATTGGCCGAGATTGATTCAAACGAGTTTTTCAAGGCTGTAAATATCAGACTCCAATATATATTTACCGATGCCAACAACAGCAACATTGGAAATTGCGAGGTGGATTACAAAGATTTCGCCAAGGAGTGACAAAGTTACATCAATAGCTAAAATCAGTTGTAATGCACGATGGCTTTACAGCTGATCTTATTTTCTCTCATCCCACAGATGCCTTATTGCCATCACCGGGTGAAAAAGCAGCATCCTGGGGCCGGCGAAGCGCATAACCTCACGCATACGCTCACGCATATCGGGCTTGTAGCAATGAATGGGGCATTTGCGGCACGTACTCTTTCCCTCGCCGAACTTGCAATGCTCCAAACGGCGGTTGGCATATTCAAGAAGTAGCCTGCAACCATCGCACAGGTCTCGGTTTCCCTCTTTATAACGGCAATAGATGGCAACCATTGCAGCAACGGTCTTTTTCTCTCGTTCTATCCTTGACATAACGGCACTACTCTATTTGGCGAATTTGCCGGCAACATACATACCAAGCAGCACCATCAGCATCGACACGACAAGCGACGCCAAAACATACACCGTTGCAGTCAACCGTTCTCCGGCCTGGAACAGTTGCAAAGCCTGCGACGAGAAGGTTGAGAAAGTGGTGAAACCACCGCAGCAACCAACCACGGCAAAGAGATATGCGCCATTTGAGAGCATAGGAATTAAAAGACCTATCAGGAACGAACCTACCACATTCACAAGCAACGTTGCCCAATGGTTGCATATTGCGAAATGAGCAAACAGCAACGACACAGCATAGCGTGCAATGCTGCCAAGCGCACCACCCGCGCCCACAAGTAACATACTCTTTATCATTTTGCCGTAATTATTCTATACTGCTGCAAAAGTACGAACAACAATCTGTTTTGGCAAGATTACGACAGTGAATGTAATATGCATTTTATGCATAAACACCAACAAAAAACCACGCTACAATGCATCGATAATATGCACTATAGCGTAGCTTTTTCTTGGCGGATATCTCTATTGTATCTTCTGCATAATGCTTTGCCTTATCCACCACACTGCATAGCTCATAAAACTAAAGCCACGTGTCTCGTCATAATTTTCAGCAGCAGATACCAATCCTTCATTACCTGCGCTTATAAGTTCTTCCATAGGCAAGTTATAACCTTTGAACATTTTTGCGACAGCAGTTACAAGGCGTAATTTTGAATAAGAAAGTTTTTCTATTGCCAAATTTCTTTCAGTACCCTTTGATTTTATATCCTTTATAAGTTGCAATTCATCTTCAATAGATAGGCACTGTTCATTCTCACACACCTTTGTTTTTATCTTTTCCATATATTACTGATTATAGGTTTCTCTATAATATATACGAAAAGGATTTACCTTTATAGGCATTGAGAATGCAATGGTGTGCAAAAACTTTGCATAGACAAAGATTTATTTACAAGAAATACCGTTGTTTAAATTCAGAACAATATTTTGAAAATGAAATATCTTCAAGAATATCATTATAGTATACACTCTCAAAAGTAATGTTTTTCCAGTCTATATCTGCAAGGAATTTATCTATTCTACTTTTAGCAGATTTTGCTTCTTTGTCAATTACAATTATACGCGAACGCAGTATTTCTTTGTCTTCTTCGTTATCTATATTTTCAATAAACTTGTCGGTCATTTCCCATATAACACTTTGGAAAACTATCTTCAATTGCTTATCTTCTTTATGCTTTCGCCATATAGCCATTAAATGTCTACATATTTGCGAAAAATTATAAATCTTATAATTTTGGGCGTCAAGTAACAGGGTATACCACGCATCCTTATCATTATCTGGAACATCATAAAATTCTTTCTTGAAATACGATTCTGTATTGTGCTCATTACCTGAATAATATGGTTCCAAGAATTTACTTTCTATATAATACTGTTTCCCCTCCCTTTTATATGCAACATCTAAATTAGCCTTTCTTCCACCTTTTATTTTAAGAGGTTTCTCAACTTTTTCTTCAAACCGAAGTTTTTCAACATTTCCAGTATCTTCAAGAATTTTATAATAATTCACTGCTAAACCTGTTGAAGAATTTATCTGCTTATACTCATTTTTGTTTTTTTGCCCATCACCCTCCAATAACTGATTTTGCTGTTCATTTGATAAAGGAATAATAGGTTCTATGCAAACTATTTGTGTTTTTATATTTTTTGTCTTTATACAAGCATCTGAATATGCTTGATATAACAAACTTGTAAAATCCATAATTCTATAATTTGTATTTAGTTAAACATTCTTCCAATCTTCTTTTTATCTCCTCTCTCAATTCCACAGGCTCCAATACCTCTACATTTTCGCCCATAGCAAGTATATGGGTTGAGAGTTCGGGTGTCAGGCATAATTTGTATTCAAAATCGCAGAACTCGCCATATTTTGAAGCACTTTCCTTTTGAGAACGATGAAGCGGCAAGGAACGCAAATATTCTATTTGCACACCATAGGCTCTTATCTTAACCTTGACGGGGTTGAGTTCCTCATTTACATATATTCCAACAGTGTTGGCATAATATTTCTCTGCATTAAAATTCTGTGGTAAAGTAAATGATATGTCCGACAAATTCATTTCAAGAGTGCGGTCAAGTGCTATATTCCTTATACCCCCAAGTTCTTTGATATAACCAACAACATACCAGCGTTGGTGATAAACCTTTATTGCATAAGGTTGAATGTTGAATGTTTCTCTACGTCCGTAGAAACGCTGATAATCAACAATCAGTTCTTTTGATTTCTGCATTGCCTCAATAACAGTTTGCAGATATTCTGTTCCACAAGGAATCTCCTCAAACAATATCCTATCTTTCATATTATGCCCTGCCGATATCATATTGGAAAGGGTGAATGAATTCAGGAGCCATTTGCGGATACTGTCATTTTTCAATGTGCCAGGAGTAGATATGTAATATTTGTACCCATTTGAAGGATTGCATTTTATTTCAATACCAAACAACTCCTCAACTGCATTTTTATGTTGATGGAATGTACGCAACGGCAGCGGGGTGCCATCGCCTAAACAACTCTCCTTCCACAACACATTTATCTCCTCAAAGGTCAGTTGCTTATATTGAAGGAGAGTATTCATAAGCCAAATATAACGGTTAAATGTCTTGCTTATCATAACTTATATCCGCGATTTACCGCAAATATAATGAATGGCTATGCAAAATCATTGCATATCATTAAATATTATTCCCAAATTGAAATTTTTGCTACGGTATGCAGTGTTTTTGCACATATCTGTATTGTTTTATATTGAAGGCAATAGAAACTTTCGTATTTATATTATAGCAACAAGACAATACTATAATGAAAAACAAACATCAAAAAAAACAAAGCAATACAGTTAAGCAAAAGGCAATGATTGATTCATTGATTTTTCAGACAAACTGGGGTATAAAAAAAATCTACAATTCTCCTACTGATTCTGTTATATCGATGGCAAATGCAGAACTTAATAGTATTATAGAATTGAAACTGTTTGAAGATTTGCTAACGGTTAAAAAGTTTGTAGATGACGTAAAATCAGTTTTTTACATTGAACCCGTCACCGAACGTGGCGATTTTTGCAACAGTTGTGTGGCTTTTGCTTTGGGCATTGGCGGAATGAATGTAATTACCGAATTAAATATGCCGGCTGACTGGAAAAGACTGGCGGAAAAGAAGATTTTAAGCATATACTACCCGAACGACGTGCGTAATTCAATCGTTGATTATGCCAAGCAGAACGGTTATAACGTTTCAACCTATTTAGGAAAGCCTATGATAAAATTTAGCAATATCTTTCTGTTAATAGAACGAGCAAGATAAAAAACATCAGTTGTCGTATTATTTGCGACAACTCACTATAAACATTAATCATCTGTGCAAAATTTGCACATACCAAGAAACAAAACTACTTTTGTGTTGATTATCTACGTAACTAAGCAACCTATGACAACAGATACACCACAACTCAACGAACACAACAAGGCTGAGTACCCACCTATGCACACCGTGGAGCACATCCTTAACCAGACAATGGTGCGGATGTTCGGATGCGAGCGCAGCCGTAACGCCCACATTGAGCGCAAGAAGAGCAAATGCGACTATACCCTGCCCTGCGCGCCCACCGAGGAGCAGATTGCAGCCATTGAGCAGCAGGTGAACGATGTAATTGCACAACACTTGCCTGTGAGCATTGAATTTGTGACACGCGAGAATGTCCCCACCGGGGTTGACCTTTGCAAGTTGCCTGCCGATGCAAGCGACACCCTGCGCATTGTGCGCGTGGGCGGCTACGATGTATGTGCCTGCATTGGAACACACGTTGGGAACACAAGCGAGATTGGACGGTTCAAAATCATAAGCCACACATTTGAGAACGGCACGCTGCGCCTGCGCTTTAAACTGGAGAAATAACAACAATAAAACAGGTGCCAAGCGCTTATTTAACGGAAAAATTCATTATCTTTGTGAAATATTAGCGAATCAAGAGGTTTTTTTTCGGGCAAGCCCTCAACAAAACGTCTCGTCGCTTCGCTCTGTCGAAATGACATACAAGGACTATGGTAGACAAATTCCAACGTATATATATATCAACTGTAGAAGGGGCATTTGAAGAGATGCTCCACAGTGCCTTGTCACAGATTGATGCTGTTGGGCTCATAAAACTAGCCATTTTCAGCCAGCCGGCAGATAACTTCGAATACAGAGAAAACCTTGCAACAATAGACAAGGTTGCAGAGGATATTTTCGGCAATCAGCCACCACTCACAAGCTATATTGCACAAAAGACATCGCACGGTGGCGTGACTGTTGAGGCAACATTCATCACCGACACAAATGTCACAATTGAACACCACCGCAATTACAGACTCATAACCATTGACGGTTGCACCGAACTGATGACCGGTGGCATTGTTCCAAGATTTGAGGGTGGCAGCACCTTTGAACAGTCGACCGATATTTTTGAGGGCATTGCAAAGATGCTTTCAAGCAACGGTTTCAAGCCGAGCGACATATACCGCCAGTGGAACTACATTCCGGGTATCACAGTGCTGAACGACGGTAGCCAAAATTATCAGGAGTTCAACGACGCACGTTCAATTTTCTACGGCAGCGACATTTGGACAGGCGGCTATCCTGCCGCGACCGGCATTGGCACAAGCGCCGGCGGCGTGGTTGTCGAGATTTGTGCAATAAAAGGCGAGCTATGCGCTAACCTACCAATAGACAACCCATTGCAGATTGCGGCACACAACTACTCGCAACAGGTACTTGACGGCAAGGTGATTGAGCAATTGAGCGAAAGGACCACTCCAAAGTTCGAGCGTGCAAGGTTGCTTGGCAACACGGTTCTCATATCAGGCACTGCAGCCATAAAGGGCGAGTGCAGCAACTACAGCAACGATGCCGTGGAACAGGCTGCCGAGACAATGGAGATTATGGACAAACTAACAAGCAAGGAGAACATCCCGGTGGAGAACAACGGTTCACAGTATGACCTTCTGCGCGTGTACGTAAAGCGCGAGCAGGACATCCCTGCCGTAAAAGAGTATATACAGAGCCACTACCCTGCTGCACAAAAGCACTATCTTGTAGCCGACGTATGCCGTCCCGAGCTGCTCATTGAGATTGAGGGCGTGGCACGTATCTGATGCCCTGGCCACACCACACAGATTATATTCACACAAAACCTAACTGATATGAAATTTATGAAACAGATTATGGCGGCAGCCGTTGCATTGGCTGCCTGCGGATGCGGCAGTGACAAGCCTGCCAATCCACTGCTGTCGGAATTCGACACAAAGCACAACATCGCTCCATTTGCCCAGATTACCATAGACAACTACCGCGAGGGTATGTTGCTTGGTATGGAGGAGCAGAAGAAGGAGATTGAAGCCATCACAAACAACAGCGAGGCACCCACATTCGAGAATACCATTGTGGCACTCGACCAGTGCGGCAAGCTCCTGCGCAAGGTACGCGGCACGTTCAGTCCACTATCAAGCAGCAACTCCGATGAGGAGAAACGTGCTTTGCAGAAGGAGATGTCTCCGCTGTTCTCGGCCCACAACGATGACATTTACCTCAACGATAAACTTTTTGAGCGTGTGAAAGCGGTATATGACAGCCGCGAGTCACTCACCCTCACAGCCGAAGAGGCAAAAATCCTTGAGAACATATACAAGCGTTTTGTGAACAGCGGCGCCAACCTCAGCGAGGAGCAGAAGGCAAAGTTGCGCGAGATTAACAAGGAGCTTTCTATGCTGCAGCTCACATTCTCGCAGAACCTGTTGCACGAGACCAACAACACGTTTGTTGTTGCCGAAAGCCTTGAGGAGCTCAAGGGCCTGCCACAGGCAAACATTGATGCTGCGGCAAAGATGGCAGCCGACAACGGACAGCCGGGCAAGTGGATGTTCAATATGCAGCGCCCAAGCTGTAACCCAGTGTTGCAGTACTGCGAGAACCGCGAACTGCGCGAGAAGGTTTACAATGCCTACTACAACCGCGGAAACCAGGACAACGAGTACGACAGCAAGGAGATTTGTGCAAAGATTGTGGCTATGCGCCTTGAGAAGGCAAAGCTGATGGGATATGAGAACTATGCACAGATGGTTCTTGAGGACCGTATGGCAAAGACCCCCGAGGCTGTGTATGACCTTCTCGACCAGGTGTGGGCACCTGCCGTTGCAAAAGCAATAGAGGAGATTGAGGACATACGCGCCGAGATACGCAAGGAAGGCAAGGATTTTGAGCCTGAGGGTTGGGACTATATGTACTATCTTGACAAGGCAAAAAAGGCAAAATATGCCGTTGACGAGCAGGAAATCAAGAATTATATGGAGGCAAACAACGTGATGCAGGGTATCTTCTACGTTGCCACAAAGCTCTATGGTATCACATTCAAGGAGGTAACATCCGAGCTTCCATCGTATGAGCCCACAGCAAAGGCCTACGAGGTAATAGACCGCGACGGCACTCTGCTTGCAATCTTCTACAGCGACCAGTTCACACGTGAGAGCAAAAATGCCGGTGCGTGGTGCACATCGTTCCGCCCACAGAGCTATGAGAACGGCAAGCGCATTGTCCCCGTTGTTGTGAACAGTTGCAATATGACACCTGCGACAGATAACACTCCTGCATTGCAAAGCATTGACAATGTAAAGACAATGTTCCACGAGTTCGGCCACGCGCTCCACAACTTTATGCGCGATGTCAAGTACAGCGGCGCAAGCGGCGTGGAGCGCGACTTTGTTGAGTTGCCATCGCAGATAAACGAGCATTGGGCATTGGAGCCCGAGGTGCTTGCCGTCTATGCAAAGCACTACCGGACAGGCGAGATTATCCCAATGGAACTTGTAGAGAAGATACAGGAGAGCGACAAGTATGGCCAGGGATTTGCAACCGTTGAGTACATTGCTGCATCGCTGAGCGATATGGACCTTCACGTGCTCACCGAGGTGCCTGCCGACCTTAATGTAATGGAGTACGAGGCACAGAAACTTGCCGAGCGCGGCATACCGTCACAGATTCTGCCACGCTACAGAATGACCAATTTCAGCCACACTATGAGTGGCGGCTACAGCGCCGGCTACTACAGCTATATGTGGGCCGAGGTGCTCGATGCCGATGCGTTCGATGCATTCAAGGAGACTGGCGACATCTTCAACCAAGAGGTTGCCGACAAGTTCCGCAAGTATGTACTCACCCCCGGCGGCATTGACGACGGTATGACAATGTACCGCAACTTCCGCGGCCGCGAGCCAAAGATTGACGCACTGCTCAAGAACAGAGGGTTCTAAAAGAACCACATATAATAGCATAACCCCCGAAAGTTTGCAAACTTTCGGGGGTTATGCTATCTTTCGATTAAGTTTCTTTAAATATGGAAATGATAATAGCGACGAGGAAACCCATAAATGAACAGGGATTTCTCACATACGTTCGAAATGACAACATTTCCGAAGACATCTGATCTTATAACCGCGCAGCGCATAGATACTTCGTTGCGTTCATACGTGTTATTGAGGGCCCAATAGGTTACGCCAATAAAGTCCTATTGTAAACTATATTTATTTTTCGTTCAGGTATTCTTCGATACATCTTTCGTGAATGGGGATTGGAAATCGGGGTAAAATTCTCACACCCATCCCTGCATAATCTTCAAAAAACAAAAATGGTTCGCTATCTTTTAGAATTTGTGTGTTACGGACAATATCTTCATTTGTCATGAATTCGGCACAATGCGCAGGATATATAAAATCAAGGTCAATAATTTTTCCCTCAACATCAATACAAATTAATATTTGAATGCAGTGAAAATTATCTTTACATTTAGCCATCAACTTGGCACACCTCTCTTTTCCATAACCTTCTAATATATTTTTGAGTACATATTTTAGTAAAGCCACCCTGCTTTCATCATCACTGTTGAACTCATCAATAAGATATCCGAATTCTATCCGGTTGTACTGCTTGTGGAATTTACTGAATAAGTTTTCTTCGTATTGTTTTAATCCGCAGAAAGTACTAACGCTTGTAGGAGTATACTTTATACGATATATTGTGTCACTACCATAGATTTGATATTCCACCACAGCGCTATCTGTTACATACACTTCCAATGCATAGCATATACTTTGCGTGAAAACAATTGCAAAAAATGTTATAATTAACCGTTTCATAAAAGTGTCATTTACATTTTATACCAAATAAATCTAATATCACTTTCCAATTATAATTAAAATCATCTATCCCTAGCTCCTGGTATGCTCCACTTCTTGCATAGTACTTTTGAAATTCGTCAAAATAAGAGTTGATATTTGAAAGAAAGTATGCTAAATCCAAAACCCCATCCTCGTTTAAAACGTCTTCTATAAAATTGGCATAGTTGTTATCATCTGTAGTGGAAAACCCTTTGGAATAATCGTAATTATTACTTTTTCTTTCAAGTTGCTTAAAATACAGATCTTTAATCACATGTTCCTGGAATTCCAAATTTGACTTACCAGTACCTGTCATTCCCAACTGGTCCTGCGCCGCATGGAAAACTTCTGAAATTAAAGTGTATTCATCAACATGCTTGCTGTCGATAACAATTCGGTTATTTTGGTCTAAATAAATTCCGTTCCTTTTTTTATATTCTCCTTTATCTGTTGTCGTATATAAGTTATCTGCAATATCAATTCCTACACCAAGTTGTTTTAAAATATCTGCTGCAACAGGTAAATTATCAATCAAAGTGTTTATTTGTTGTGTATAATCTTTAGTGCGCAGTTTCCCATAAACCTTCAATGTTCCTTTTGAGGTTGATGAACTATTGTTTTTATTCAAATCAAAATTTGATTTATCATTTATATTCCAAACAGAATCTATTCTGTTCTCTATTTTATCTTTCTCCAACGCCAAGCTGTCGTTTCTTTCAGTTGTTGTACGTGGTTGGTTGCCACCAACTGTACTCAATCCGGGGAACTGAATGCCGGGTTGGAATGGGTTGTTTTCTTTTTTAGCGGTGTTGCCGTCAAAATCAAACGGTAATTTTTGAGCGACTGTTCTATTTTCTTTCTTTGGTTCTAAAAACATAGACCCCTCTTTCCAACTGTCAAAACTAATGGTTTTTCTATTATTGTCAAAACTTGATACGCTCTTTTGTTCTTTGGTTTTCTCGCTCTCGTCCGAAATGACTGCAACGGGTAGAACGTCAATCTCTTTATTACCAAAGCCATTCTCGAGCTTTGATTTGTTATCATCATCTACCAGCACATACTTTGTCTCGTCTAGCGTCCCCAACATTTTGGGGAAATGCGACATCAACTCACGTTTTCTCTGTTTCTCTTTTTCAATCTCTTGACGGCTTCCGTGGAAATGCAATTCATATAATTCTTCCATATTTGTTTTTTTACAGCAAAGCTATATGCAATCCACCCAAGCAAGGTTGCTGATTTGCCACAAAAACAGCACCGCAGGAATTACACCGCTAATATAACAAATGAAAAGACCGTTGTCAATAGAACGAGAAAAAAGTTTATATGCAGAAAGGAAAAGAAGATGCGCATCGCTTAACATTAACAAATCATAAAAACCACAGGGCACAGCGAACCAAGACACCCCACCTTGCATTATATATGCAAACGGCGCAACGCGGCGGGCATTCAATAAGTCACTCAACGAGAGACTGCGGCCCGGTCAACACCTGCATCACATTGGGGTCGTTACTACCCGGACCGACGTTGCACCGTTTGACTTTGTATAACAAACAAAAACAATGAATTATGAGTACGTTAATGAAACGAGAGAGACAACAGTGGTTACCAAGTATCTTCAACGATTTTTTCAACAGCGACATCCTTATGCGCAACAGTTCAACAGCGCCGGCAATCAACGTCTTTGAGACCGAGAAGGAGTACAAGGTTGAGGTTGCAGCAGCCGGTATGTGCAAGGACGATTTCAAGATTCACATCGACAGCGAGAACGACCTCACCATAACAATGGAGAAGAACTGCAACTGCTGCAAGGAGAACGGCGAGTGCAAAGACGACAAGTGCAAAGAGGACAAGAAGTGTGACGACAAATGCGATGAGAAAAAAGAGGAGAGGAAGCACGAGCAGGGGCGTTTCTTGCGCCGCGAGTTCTCATATACAAAGTTCCAGCAGACACTTATCCTGCCCGACGATGCCGACACCGACAAGATTGAGGCAAAGGTGAAGCACGGCGTTCTGCACATTGACATCCCAAAGAAGGCTCATAGCGACGAGCATAAGGTGAATAGAATGATTGCCATTGAGTGACATACAGGCGGTGTGCTATTGCACACCGCTGTTTTTTTTACTATCTTCGCGGGGAAACATTGCAAACAATAACACAAAACAAATAAACACGATGAAAAAAATCTTTTATTCACTTTTTACACTATCGATTATGCTGACAGCCATTTCGTGTTCACAGAACAAAGAGGAGAACAGCATCCTCAAAGAGAGCAAGGCACCATTCGGGGCACCAGAATTCCCCACATTCAAGGTCGAGGACTACAAAGCCGCATTTGACTGCGGTTTTGCCGAGAAACGTGCCGACATCAAGGCTATCATAGAGAACACCGACGAGCCTACATTTGCCAACACAATCGACGCATTGGAGTTGAGCGGAAAGACACTCGACAAGGTATCGACAATCTTCTTCACACTCAACGAGAGCGACAACAGCGAGGCAACAACAGAGATTGAGAACTACGTTGTGCCAAAAATGACTGAACTGAGCGGTTACATATATATGAACGACACACTGTTCAACCGCATCAGCACACTGTATAACAAGAAAGAGACTCTTGGCCTCAATGAAGAGCAGAGCATTGTGCTCGAGAACTACTACAAGAGTTTTGTGCGTGGCGGTGCATTGCTCAACGAAGCCGACAAGGCCACACTGCTCGACATTGACACAAAGCTTGGCCTGGCTGCAATAAAGTTCGGCAACAACCTGCTTGCCGACAACAAAGCATTCAAGCTTGTGATTACAGACGAAGCCGACCTCAAGGGCTTGCCACAGGATGTCATTGAGGCTGCAAAGAGCGACGACGGCACTTGGGTGTTCACCCTTGACAAGCCAAGCTGCATCCCATTCCTGCAGTATGCCGACAACCGCGAGCTGCGCGAGAAGGTGTACAAGGCATACTACGGTCGTGGCGACAACAACGACAGCAACGACAACAAAGGAGTGATTAAGGAGATACTCACACTGCGCCAACAGAAAGCCAAATTGCTTGGTTTTGAGACATACGCGCACTTTGTGCTTGACGAGAAGATGGCAAAGACACCCGAGGCTGCACTGGGGCTGATGATGAACATTTGGGAACCAGCAGTCAAGCGTGCAGCCGAGGAGAGAGCCGAGCTTCAGAAGATTGCCGACCGCGAGGGTGCCGACATTAAGATTGAGGGCTGGGACTGGTTCTACTACACCGAGAAGCTACGCAAGGAGAAGTATGCCCTCAATGACGAGACCATCAAGCCATATTTCAGAATTGAGAATGTGTTGCAGGGCGCGTTCGACTGCGCAAGCAAGCTCTACAACATCCGTTTTGTGAAACGCAGCGACATTCCTGTATATTACGAAGGCGTCGAGACATACGAGGTATTAGACAATAATGGCGAGCATTTGGGAATCTTCTACACCGACTTTTTCCCACGTGCATCAAAGCGCCAGGGTGCCTGGATGACAAACTTTGTGAACCAGAGAAACATTGGTGGCGAGAATGTGCGCCCAATGATTGTGAACGTGTGCAACTTCACAGCACCACAGGGCAACACTCCTGCATTGTTGAACATTGACGAGACACGCACGCTGTTCCACGAGTTCGGTCACGCGCTGCACGGCCTGCTCACACAGACACACTACCCCAGCGTGAGCGGTACAAACGTAAAGCACGACTTTGTCGAGCTCTTCTCACAGATAAACGAGAAGTGGTCAATACACCCCGATGTTATGCCAACATTTGCAAAGCACTACATCACCGGCGAGTCCATCCCCGCCGAGCTCATCGAAAAGATGCAGAAGAGTTCACACTTCAACCTGGGATTCGAGACAACAGAACTTGTTGCTGCAGCCCTGCTTGATATGAAGATGCACCTTATCGAAGATTACACAGACTTTGACTGCAACGAGTATGAGAATGAGCTGCGCAAGGAACTTGGTTTCATTCCCGAAATTGAGTACCGCTATCGCAGCACAAACTTTGCCCACGTGTTCAGCGGTGGATACGAGGTTGGCTATTACGCTTATCTTTGGGCCGAGGTACTCGACTGCGATGCATTCGAGCTGTTCCTTGAAAAAGGCATCTTTGATGCCGAGACGGCTGCAAGTTTCAAGCAGCTTATTGAAATGGGCGGCAGCAAGGACCCGATGCGCGAGTACCGCCGTTTCCGCGGAGCCGAGCCCAACCCCGATGCATTGCTCCGTGCAAGAGGACTCATTTGATAATAACATAATTGCAGCCCACAATATTGTGGGCTGCAAATGAATAAAACCAAGATAATATGGAAGAAAGAATAGAAAAAGCAGTAGCTCTGTTCAAGGAGGGTTACAACTGCAGCCAGTCGGTTGTTGCAGCGTTTGCCGATATGTACGGTTTCACACAAGAGCAAGCACTGAAGATGGCTGCATCGTTTGGTGGCGGAATTGGCCGTATGCGCCAGACCTGTGGTGCTGCGTGTGGTCTGTTCCTTGTAGCCGGGCTCGAGACAGGATGCACCGAAGAACGCAACCCCGAAGGCAAGGAGGCAAATTACAAGGTTGTACAACAGCTTGCCGAGGAATTCCGCAAGCGCAATGGTTCGCTCATCTGCGCAGAACTGCTGGGGTTGGCGAAGAACGCCCCTACTCCAACAACACCCGATGCACGCAATGGCGAATACTACAAGAAACGTCCTTGCGTAAAAATGGTTGAAGAGGCTGCAAGAATTTGGTGCGAATACCTCAAAAGCAACAAAAAGGAGCAATAAACTATGATAAAATGGCAAACATCATTGAAAATCACCAACTTTTTGTTTGTCATATAAAAAAAAAGCAGTACCTTTGCACCCGAAATTAAAAAAACAGCCTGTCAATCATTTAATATGCTATGACAAAAGCTGTTACGATTTCAACAGAAACTTAATATTAATTTATAATACTAAAGAACTATGATTGAGAATGCTGGTGCATTTGCAGGCCGCATCTGGACTGCTTTGAACGAGACAGAGGGTCTTACACTTAAGGAGGTTAAGTCTAAGACAAAGTTGAAAGAGAAGGAGTTGTACCTTGGTTTGGGTTGGTTGCTCCGTGAGGATAAAATCTTCTCTTGCGTTGCAGGTGAGGAGGAGATCTTCGCTCTCAAGTAATTGAAAGCAGAATATTCAATTAAAATAATGACGCTTGGCGATTGCCAAGCGTCATTATTTTTTTTATACGTACAATAGAGCTCTCACACCTCAACCGCCAATCCATCGTATGCAAAATGCACACCCTGCGGCAAACATTTCTCAATCTTTGCGTGCAAGCCTATGTGATGCATCAAATGTGTGAAATAGGTTTCACGTGGCGAAAGATAATCAACCAGGCGCAGAGCCTCCAGCACTGTCTGGTGAGTAGGGTGTGGCTTAGAATAACGCAGCGCATTCACAACAAGCACCTCTACCCCTTTCAGTTTTTCAAGCTCGGCAGGCTCAATGCGGCTCATATCCGTTATGTACGCCAACCGACCAAAACGATAGCCCACAATGGGCAGTTTTCCGTGCAACACTCTTACAGGCACAACATCAACACCTCCCACAGTGAAAGGCTTCATATCCTCAATGGAGCATAACTCGATGTTTGGCACGCCGGGATATTTCACCTCGCTGAAGCAATAAGGAAACATAGAGCGCACCTGTTCAGAGGTATCATCATTGGCATAGATTGGGAAACGGCGGAACGTTGTATAGGGGCGCAGGTCATCAATTCCTGCAGTATGGTCATAGTGTTTATGAGTGAGCACAAGAGCATCGAGATGTGCGACATTGGCACGTAGCATCTGTGCACGGAAATCGGGACCACAGTCAATGAGGATATTTGTGCTGTCCACGGTGAGCAATGCAGAGGAGCGCAAGCGTGCATCACGCGGGTCGTCCGAAGTACACACCTCGCACTTGCACCCAAGTTCGGGCACACCGGTAGACGTTCCTGTTCCTAAAAAAGTGAGTTTCATCAGCCTATCACATTAACCTCCATATTGAGACATACACCGAATTTTTCTTTTACCGAATCCACTACTGCCGATGCAAAATCAAGCACCTCATTTCCCGTTGCACCACCAAGATTCACGACCACCAGAGCCTGGTGTTTATAAACCCCAACGTGGGAATGCGGAGTCTGCTTCCATCCGCACTGCTCAATGAGCCAACCGGCAGAAAGTTTTACATTGCCATCGGAGAGCTGATATTGCGGCATTGCAGGATATTCATCTTTCAATTGCGCTGCTTTTTCGGCAGTCACAACAGGATTCATAAAGAAACTGCCGGCACTGCCAATCTCGGCAGGATTGGGAAGCTTTGCTTCGCGTATCTCACATACGGCACGGCGCACATTGGCAAGTGTTGCCCCACCAAGTTCATCAACCTTATCCTTGAGATTTCCGTATGAGAGTTTGAAATCGGCTGCTTTCTTTAGCCTGTATGTCACGTATGTGACAATGTGTTTGCCTTTCTCGGCATCCTTGAAAATGCTGTGGCGATAGGCAAAATCACAATCAATCTTTGTAAACAAGCAAGCAGCGACATCGGCAATACGTATTGTCTCGACCTTTTCAATGAGGTCGCCGGCCTCCACTCCATACGCTCCCACATTCTGCACAGCACTTGCACCCACCTCGCCGGGAATGAGTGAAAGATTTTCGAGCCCATACCACCCTTTTTCAACCGTATAAGCCACAAGGTCATCCCAATTGACACCGCTGCCAACGCGCAACAGCACATCGGTTGCCGTTTCTTCAACTATTTCAATATCCGTTATTGCCGAATGGAAGACTGTGCCATCAAAATCACCGACAAACAACAGATTACTACCGCCGCCAATGACAAGCGACTCACCGGCAAAGCCCGTACCCAAAAAAGCGCGCAAAGCATCAGTCGAAGAAAACTCGACAAAACGCGCAGCCTTTGCCTCTATACCAAAGGTATTGCGGTTCAGTAGCGAATATGCATCAAACTGTTTTATCATAACATTCCGCTTATTACATACCAGGTTGCAATAATATGACACACAGAACCCAGCAACACAAAAAAGTGGAACACCGTGTGAATGTACTTCACTTTATGGAAACTGTAGAACACAGCACCTGTGATGTATGCTACACCCTCGCCCACTACCCACAGAAAGACAGAGAGCGGCACAGCATTAAAGAACTGTTTCATTGCGACAACAATTGTCAACCCCATAAGAACATAGCAAACTGTTTCCAGTTTATTATGTTTCTTTAGGCTATACAGGCTCAACGATGTTCCCACAATGGCACATAGCCAACAGAAAGCGAAGATACCCCATCCCCAATAGCCAACGTCACGCATAGCTATGAGCGTAATTGGGGAATAGCTACCCGCAATGTGCCAATAGATTGCCGAGTGGTCGAGTTTACGCAGTGTCTTGCGCCATTTATTCTCGGGCGAACAGGCGTGATAAAGTGTCGAGAATGTATAGGACGACAGCATCCCGAACATATACAGCAACACACTTGCCAGCGCCCAGCCATCGCCACCTCTAGTAATAACCTCTTTGATGAACAGTGCACCCACCAGCAAGCCGCCCACAATACCAACCGAGTGAGAGATGGCATTCCATTTCTCCTCTTCTACCGTGTATTTTTTTATATCGTCACTCATTGTATAATAAAATTCAAGCGGACATCCCGAATTTCCGACACAAGGTTGGAAATGACATATTGGGACAAAGAACCGCAATATTTATGTTTTGACAAAAATATATGTAAACGGACGAGAAACAACAAGGTTGCCCGGTTGTTCTCAAAGCGAGTGCAGTATATTTTCGCTATTTACCGCAAAAGTAGTAAAATTTTGGAAACTTTCACTTTCATACAGGTTTAATAAAACAAAGAAGATGTTTAAATTAATATCGCAAGTTCTTTTATAGAGCAAAAAAACATCGCAAACGAGTAAAATGCAAGTTTTTCAGTGAGTAATACCTAACAGCGTCACAAGCATTGGAGATTATGCGTTCCGTTTTTGCTCCGGGCAAGACAAAAGAAATTCCTGTTCTTATGGAGAACCCGGGTGAGAATTTCTCACAGTTGCAGTTCGACATTACTCTCCCCGAGGGTCTTGAGATACCCGAATATTTCGACGAAGACTTGTTTGACGATGTAAAAGCCATTAAGCACGGTAGCCGCACATCACAAAAAGCCTACAGCATACAAACTCAGCCTGTCAGCGAGACATTGCGCGTGTTGTGCATAACCCAGAACAGTAAGGCACTTTCAATGGCGAGAGCGGCGATGTGCTGTTAATCACCGTCAAGGCCGCCGATGACATTGCCGTTGGTGATGTTGAGATAAAGATTACAAACACCGTACTTTCTCGTCAGGATGGCACGACCTATAAGCCCTCAGACTGTACAGCCACCGTTTCTGTAACCGAAGTTCCAACAGGCATTGACGATGTGAAAGGTGAAAACGGAAATTGGAATAGTATTTATTATGACCTCAACGGCCGCGTTGTAGAGAACCCAACAAACGGAATTTACATCAAAAATGGTAAAAAGGTATTGATAAAGTAAAATCGTGATAGTTTAGAGAATGCCTGGCAGATACACCGGGCTGCCCCTACAAGAATTGTTCCCTGCGCTTTTGAAGTACAGGGAACAATCATCTTACTTTATCGCCCTCTCTTTGCGGAATTCGCTTGGGGTGAGCCCTGTCATACGCTTATAGTAACGTGTGAAATAGGATTGACTTGGGAAGTTGTAATCATCGGCCAGTTCCTGTATGCTCTTTGCCGTGTAGGAGAGCTCATATTTGAGCCTTGCCGTTACAGCCGAGTCAATGATTGCCTTTGCCGAGTGACCGGACACCTCGTTGCACACCTCGTTGAGGTAGCCGCTGCTCACGCCCAGCTCATTGGCATAGAACAGCACCTCACGCGACAGGTGGTGCGACTCTACAAGATGCTTAATGAATTTACCAAACAACTCCTTTTTACGCGGTATATACTCAAACCCGCCATCTCTTTTTGCAATGTATTTACTATAGTAGTCCTGTTGCACCACTGCAAGCGAAGATATTTGCAGGCTCGCAATCTTGTCGAATTCATCCTCGGCAACAAGTTCTTTAACTTGCCATAATGTAGACAAAATCTGTTTGTACAAGGCAAGATACTCACCCTGTAGATTAATGACAGGAGACTGTTTGGTGTATTTGAAATTCAAAAGGTTTATATCCTTTATTATAGGCGCGAATGTTTCAGACGGCAACACAAGCACGGTGCTGCTGTAATCGGCACTGCTCTTTTCAAATGTGAGTATATCCAACGGAGTAATTATCAAAAAACCATTCTCCTTCAAGGTATATGAGGTATAATTAAGCTCAAAAGTAATCTCGCCGGCGTTGCAGAAAACAAGTACCAGATTTCTGAAACGCAAAGGTTCATTGGGACGTGTTATTTTGTCCATCTTGAGCAAACGCACGTGGGCTATATCGTTTACGAACTTCATTGTGTATTGATTTTGAAACAAATTTAATCAAATCAAAACCACAGAAACAAATTTTACCACGAAAAAGGACAAACCACCGTTTGTTATGGAAGAAGAGCAGGTGGCAAACTACGGCTCGATATAATTTGTATACACCATTTTCACTGCGCTACGGTACTTTTGGGGAATATCATTCATATCATCAACAGTAAACAACGCAATGTCAAAATTACAGAATGTATTGAATATTCTAAACATAAAATTGTCGAAACCTGTTGTGTGCAGCGCAAACCACTCAACATCTGCTATATCCAAATTAAGGAGTGTGGAATTCAAATCCTCTGCCATACAGGAGTAAAGGACACGAAAGTATTCTTCGTCTTTCAATTGAGAATAGTGCCGGAAAGAGAAGGCCTCAACCACCATTCTATTTTTGAGCCCCGGGAAATAGTGATGTAAAATCGCAGGGTCGGACACCTTGTCTGTAACAAGGAACAACTCTTCATTCTGTTCAAAAAAGGCATTGATATCAGCAGCACTCAATGGTGTATAGCAGCCGTAAATCTTTCTATTGGCAAAATCATTGTACGACGGTGCAGTGTCACCCTTGTGGGAAAAGCCTGTCATCTCGTTGAATTTGCTCCAGGAATGGGCGGCAACCAGAACGCTGTCACTTGTAAAAAGCAGGTCGAGCTCAACGAAACGGTATCCTTTTTCAAAGGCCAGCTCCAACGCCTCGCGCGAATTTGTATATAAACAGCTGTCTACTGCGCCCCCGGCGTGTGCAATAAGCAATGGGCAGAACTCCTCATTGCTCTCCTGTTCTGTGCAGGAGAGCAACAGAGGAATTATAAGCGACAGCAAAAAACGTTTCATAATTACAAGGGCTTTGTAATCTCCTCGAGGTAATTACGCTCGTCGTCATTCATATATGGTGACATGGTTTTGCACACCATTGCATTGTAGGCGTTAAGATATGCCATTGCATCAGCACCAAGAATTTCAGGGATTACAGGTGTTGTGTCTATCGGACACAATGTCAGCGGTTCAAGCTCGTAGAACTCCCCGAACTCGCTCTCGCAATAGTGTTTTACAAGCATTGTATTCTCAATGCGTATTCCGTGACGGCCGGCCTTGTACAGACCCGGTTCATTTGTCACCGTCATACCCGGCTGCAAATGAGTGGGCACATTGTTCATCCTTATCTGGTGAGGGCCTTCGTGAACATTCAGGTAATGCCCCACTCCGTGACCTGTGCCGTGCAAGTAGTTCTCACCGGCCTGCCACAGCCATTGACGGGCAAGCACATCGAGCTGTGTGCCACAAGTACCTTTAGGGAATTTTGCCATTGCAAGCGATATATGCCCTTTGAGCACACGGGTGTAATCCTCGCGCTCCTCGTCGGTGAGCTCGCCAAGCGGAATTGTACGGGTGATGTCGGTTGTGCCGCCAATATACTGTCCGCCACAGTCGAGCAACAGGAAACCGCGCGGAGCAAGAGTGGCATTCTCCACGGGAGTGGGTTCATAGTGTACAATGGCCGCATTGGCACCGTAAGCGGCAATGGTAGAGAAACTCAAACCGCGGAAATCGGCATCTGCACTACGATATTCTGTCAGCACTCTGTCAACATCGAGCTCTGTAACACCGCCCTTTTCTACCGCCGGTTTCAGCCAGCGCAATAACTTTACCATAGCAACACCCTCGCTGAGCATCGCCTTCTTGAAGCCTGCAATCTCGGCACTGTTCTTCACCGCCTTCATAAGGGCAATGGGAGAATCGCGGAACACGGCTCTGCCAGCAAGAGTAACCCCCACTGCAGCATTGCATTTGTTGGGCTGTATCAAAATCTGTTTATCACCCTCCTTTAATGCCTGCCAAATATCACCATACGGTGCAGTTGTAACTCCCTGCGAGAATAGATACTCCTTTACCTCGGCCGTCAATTTACGCTCGTCAATATACAGCACGGCACTATCATCTGTTACCAGCATATACGATACCAGAACCGGATTATACTCAACATCGGCACCACGCAGATTGGTGAGCCACGCCACCTCGTCGAGCATAGTCACTACCATACCATCAACACCATCATTCTTTAAGAATTCACGCAAACGCGCTATTTTTGATACAGCACTCTCCCCTGACACTTCTTCGGGCATAATCTGTGCAACCGACAACGGGACAGCCGGACGCTCTTGCCATAAGTCGTCGAACGGGTCATTAACATACTCAAGTTTAAGACCGCAATCAGCAAAAGGTTCACGTAAAGCATTGATTTCAACGACAGAACCGACTGTTGCATCAACTCCTACAGTATCACCTTTCTCAAGGTTTGCACAAAGCCAGTCGGTAATAGTTGGCGTCTCGGGCACGCCATCTTTCATCAGCTCAAAGCCCGTACCGGCCAATGATTTCTCGGCAGCAAGCCAATAACGCGAGTCGGTCCACAAAAGAGCCTTCCCGGCTGTTATAACCACTGTGCCGGCAGAGCCATCGAACCCCGAAAGCCACTCGCGGCATTTCCATCGGTCGGCAACATATTCGCTGCTGTGAGGGTCGCTGCTCACAACAATAAAGGCATCAAGCCCATTCTCGCGCATATATGAGCGGAACAATTCCACTCTTTTACAAATAATATCCTTTTTCATCATTAATTCCAATTTATATTTGCTAAGATACAACTAATTGGGAAATATACGAATTGTTGTGCAAAATAAAATACAATCCCTCAATACATCTCCTCAATCTCTTTGTCCTTATATAATATAACCGAGACAGAATAGTGGCTACTCTCCGTCACAGGCGAGAGGTTCAGATATCCTGCTTTGATTTTACCGTCGGTAAATTCGAGTGGAAAAGCTGTGCTGTCGGCCAGGTGGGCAGCAAGTGCTTCGCCCGGTTTTTTGAAGAAATTTACGCGATACTCACCCTTGCAGCCGGCAGCTACATATCGGTCAAAGAAAATACGTGACACCATTCCCATATTCATACGCAGGTTAAGTTCCATACAAGGATTAAGGCGCATTGTGCCATTGCTTTCGTAAATCATCATATCAATGCCAAAGTAACCTTCATAGCCGCTGCCACACAATAAAGAGGATAGTACATCGGGCAAAGCACTCTTCACCCTCAACAGTTCGTCAAGCGGAATATATTTTGCCAGGAAAAGTTCTATATCACTGTCACTTGCAAGTATATTGCCCGAATATGAGCCTTTGAACGACTTGAACAACGAATATCCGGCAAAGGAGACGGCATTGCCGTTGGTGAAGAACTCCATCGCAAACTCGACTTTGGCATTCAGGAACTCCTCGCACACGACTCCACCCTGGCGTTTAATCACACCTTTGTAGAAATGCTCCATTGGCGTCTCTACACGGCCTATTCCCCACATAATCCCCTTGCCACTACCCGACCACGGCGCTTTCACCACACAACGCGGGCGGCTGTCAACAAAACAGGCAACGTCGTCAGGGTTTGTACAATACAATGGAAGAGGCGGTGTGTCCACACCACGTTCTTTTAGAGCTGAAAGGATTTTTATAGAACTCTTACGGTTAGAGAGTTCTCTTATCCGGGCAACACAGCTGTCACTTGGCAATAAGTTTTCAAAACCCATTACACATAAACGGCGTTTCACCTGAGGACTCCACCCCCAAGGCATACACGCTGTAATGCTTTTTAGTTTTTCAGCACCAAATGGCGATGCAACAGAAAAAAACGATGAAATTTTGTTACGATATTCGCAATGCTCATCATTGGGCAGCACCACGCAGTCATCTTCACCGGCATACCACAAGGGTAACGATGCCAGGTCATTTGCAATTCTCATAGCCGCCGGTGGCGGGCAATAGTTAAAACTGCCATCGGCAAGAGCAAGGTCATTCTCGGGATTGAAAAGATGTAGCTTCACGAGTGCAATGTCTCAATATCTGAATTTTTCATTATGTGCCTTCTCGGAACTCTCTTCCTCGTCCACGAATTTATTTTCATACTTGACTTTAAAATTGATGGGTATTGACATCTCGGCCCTCACCGGACGACCATTCTTTTTTCCGGGTATCCAGGATGGCATATTGCTCACCACGCGTACAGCCTCGGCATCAAGGGATTTAGATACCGAACGCACAACCCTTACACCACTGATATACCCATCCATTCCTACAGAAAACGCAACAAGCACCTCGCCTGCCTCCTTGTTCAGGCGTGCCTCGAGAGGATATTCAAGTTCCGAAATTATATACTTGTGAAGTTCGGCATCGCCACCTGGAAATTGCGGCATAACAATCTTGTCTTTACTTTTCTGTTTGTTTTTTTGAGCAAAAGAACCACTGAAAGGTATTATTGAGAATGCCAATATAATTATAAAAGATATTATTTGTTTCATAGCAAAAAAATTAGAATAAGACACAACTGTTTATCAACTACCACAAAAATAACACTTTTGACAGGAATAAAAAAAAGTTAGGAAACAAATCTTTGTTTCCTAACCGAAGGGTGGCTGATCGGATTCGAACCGACGACATTCAGAACCACAATCTGACGCTCTAACCAGCTGAACTACAGCCACCATATTGCTCTCTGTTTTTTGAAAGCGTTGCAAAGGTATGAACTTTTCTGATAATATCCAAATAATAGAGAAACTTTTTCACTCTTCTGCCTAAACTTTTTTTTAAAAAGACAATATAGAGCCAAAAACACACCCTTGTAAAAAGAGTTCATATACAGAAAAAGCGAGAGCACAATGCTCTCACTTTTTCAACAGAACAGCGTTTCTGCTCTATTACTTTGCAATGATAAGATAATAATTCTTCTTACCTTTCTGAACAAGTATATACTTGTCGTTGAGCAAATTCTCACAATTGATAATCTGGTCAAAAGCTGCAAGTTTCTCCTTGTTTATTGAAACACCACCACCCTGAACAAGTTTACGCATCTCGCCCTTTGAAGCAAAGACAGCAGCAAGGTCGGTTGTCAGGTCAACAGCCTTGATGCCCTCGGCAATAGCCTCGCGTAATACCTCGAATTGTGGAACACCGTCAAAAACTGCAAGCAAAGTATCTTCATCGAGTGAACGGAGTGCATCGGTTGATGCATTGCCGAAGAGAATACCCGAAGCCTCCACGGCTTTGTTGTACTCCTCCTCGCCGTGAACAAGCACAGTCACCTCCATTGCCAATCGTTTCTGCAACAGACGCAAATGTGGAGCCTGGGCGTGCTCGGCAACAAGAGCCACAATCTCCTCGCGACAGATAGAGGTGAAAATCTTGATATACTTCTCGGCATCCTCATCGCTCACATTGAGCCAGAACTGGTAGAAACGATAAGGTGATGTATAGCGCTTGTCGAGCCAGATGTTACCCTGCTCGGTTTTACCGAACTTCTTGCCATCGGCCTTTGTGATGAGCGGACAGGTGAGGGCAAACACCTCGTTACCCGACATTTTGCGTATCATCTCTGTACCTGTGGTGATGTTACCCCACTGGTCGGCACCGCCAAGTTGCAACTTACAGCCAAATTTCTCATTGAGGTGAACATAGTCATAACCCTGCAGAAGCTGATAGGTAAACTCGGTGAATGACATACCGTCGGTTCCGGCCTCGCCCGACAGACGACGTTTTACAGAGTCCTTCGACATCATATAGTTAACTGTAATCATCTTACCGATATTACGGATGAAGTCGAGGAAAGAGAACTCTTTCATCCAGTCATAATTGTTCACAAGCACTGCAGCATTAGGTGCGTCGCTGTCAAAATCAAGGAAACGTGCAAGCTGTTTCTTGAGAGCCTCCTGGTTGTGACGCAACTTCTCTTCGTCAATGAGCACGCGCTCCTTTGACTTGCCCGATGGGTCGCCAATCATTCCTGTTGCACCACCGATGAGCGCAATGGGCTTGTGTCCGCAAAGCTGGAAATGACGGAGCATCATCACACCCACAAGGTGTCCGATGTGCAACGAATCGGCAGTAGGGTCAATGCCCAAATAGGCACTTGTCAACTCCTTCTGCAACTGTTCCTCTGTTCCGGGAGTCATATCCTGAATCATCCCTCTCCATTTTAATTCCTGTACAAAATTCATAATGTGATATTTTAATTGTTATTATTCTTCTCCTTTTACAAACGATAGAGCTGCGACGGGGTCGCACGTTTCAACACCACAAGCTCCACATCTTTGCCGGCAATAATTCCATAATCACCAAACTCCATTGTCACCGCCTTATAGGCCAGTTCGGGATGATTGTTCTCCTCACTGAGGTGGCACAACCATATATTTTTCAAATGCTCATTAAAGTGCGAAGCAAGATATTTTGCCGTTTCCTGATTGCTCAGATGCCCACGGGGGCCCGACACACGCACCTTGAGAAAATCGGGGTAACGCCCCATTGCAAGCATCTGCTCCTCGTAGTTCGACTCGATGACAAGATAGTTGGCCTGGTCGATATAACAGGATGCGTTCGGTGTAATCTCGCCAAGGTCGGTAGCGATGCAGAATTTCTTGTCGCCCACCTCTATGAAATAGCCCACATTGTCACTGCCATCGTGCGGCACCTCAAAAGGAGTAATGACAAAATCCCTCAACGTAAGCTGCTCCTCTTTCCGGACATATCTGACATACGCCGGGTCAATGGGTTTTGAAACGCAATAGTTCTGCGTGATGCCTTTATGCACCTCCTTGGTTGCATAAACAGGAATATTTGCTTTTGATGAAATTATACCCACAGATTTTATATGGTCGGCGTGGTCGTGTGTGACGAACACAGCACAAATACTTTCAAAAGCTATTCCCTCTTTTTTCAAAGCCATCCTGATGGTCTTTGACGGTATTCCGGCATCTATGAGAATACCATAGTCACCAACCCCCAGGTAGTAACAATTTCCGCAGCTTCCGCTGCCGATACTCATAAATCGAATCTCCATATATATATTGTCTTTATCTTCAAAAACACACCTTTCAAATCAGAAAGGATAACCAATTGCAAAATGCAATGCAAAGTCGCGTCTGAAAACCGGTGCTATAATCGAGTATTTCTCCTTGCCGCTGTATGCGGGATTAATAGCCTTCATTGCAGCATCAAGACGGAATACGAACATATCAAATTCCAATCTCAATCCAAGGCCATACGACATTGCTATATCTTTATAAAAAGTACCAATCTTAAACTGTCCGCCCGGCTGCTCGTCATAGTTGCGGATAGTCCAGATGTTTCCGGCATCAATAAATACCGCCGAATGCACCATCATAAAGAGGTGCGAACGATACTCTACACTCATATCCAGTTTTATATCACCCGACTGGTTTATGAAATCGATATTCCTGTTACCGTTCCTGTAGCTTCCCGGGCCCAATGTGCGCACCGACCATCCACGCATACCATTAGCGCCACCCGAGAAATAACGTTTTTCAAATGGCAGGATACGCGAATTTCCATACGGATAAGCTACGCCGAAACCGAAATGCACAACCATAGAGTTCCTGTCATCCATCTTTATGCGCGTGGTGAAATCAAAATCACCCTTCACATACTGAGCATAGGCAATATTCATAAACGTATACTGCCCATCACTGTTCTTTGAAGTATTGAATATTGAGTTTATACCATAAAGCACATTACCCGAGCACTCTACATTGGTCCTGAATGAGTATACAACACGCTTAAAACGGTTATCACTGTTCAACGAAGAGTTATAGGAGTACGAATAGCCCAACTTTGTTATCATCAGGTTTTCGTAGTTATACTTCAAAATGGAGTTGCGGTTCGAAACACTATCAAGGTACACCTCCTTGAATGTTTCGGCAATCCAGGGTACGTAAATATAGTTGAGGTCAATAACGTCAAGTTTGTGTTGAGCCTCTTTCTTGCGACTCCACATATAACTCCAGGTTCCGGAAATAAGTCTACGGTTGAACTCCGGACGGTCCTGTGAATTATACTTCACCGAGAACAAAGACGAAGATATCATTTTTCTTTTATCGACAGGGACCAGTGCCGATATCAGACCACCCTGGAAACGCAGACTCAACTCTGCACCATATTCAATAAATTTATTTCCTTTATATCCGCTAAGGTTCGCCACGGCCTCATAGGCGGCAAAAATTCTCAAAGCAAGTTGTTCCGAACCCTTAAAAAGGTTTTTGTCCGAAATTGTCATTGAAGCCAGTGCACCGAAATTTCCCGCCGTATTCGTTCCGTCAAGGTCAAAACCCACAGTGCAACGTTTGCTCTTTTCATACATAATGTAACAGTCGAGCAAAGCGGTATCGGGACGTTCCTGCATTCTGACAGCTGTGTATTTCAACGCCGACAACTGTGAGAAGGCACTGTATGTCCTGTCAACATTCTCTTGCGAGAAAAGTTCACCGGGGGTTACGTATGTATTCTCCAACAATGTCTTTATGCGCACCACCTGCGACTCATTGTACAATATGCAGAACTCATCATAGTCTATTGTATCACACTCTTGAAGCTCTGTCTCGTCAATGTTAAGCCCGGCATTCGCCACATAATATATTTTTCCTATGTGATATTTCCTGTGATTTACAGGCAGAGCGTTTGCAACAGGGGAAAAAGCTGCAATATTCATCGTCAGTCTCACTTTGTTCGAGTGGTGAGCGGTATCGGCCGTATAGGTTATATGCTCTTTCTGAAAACGATAATATCCGTTATTCCTGAGCAGTTCGGTCACACGACGGCGCTCCATCTCCATACCATCGACATTGAACGGCATACCGGCCTTTATGGTAGACGATGCTGTGTCGGCCATCAATATCTCGGCCAAAGCACTGTCGGCACCAACGATATTGAAATCAGAGATATAATACCTCTCCTTCTCGTGCAGATAATAGACTGCTTTTGCACGACGTTTCTTGTCGTTGACAACTGTTTCAAGGTCTACATCTGCGTGAAGATAGCCGTCATTCAAAAGCATCTGCTGAATGTTGTAACGTGTAGCTTCGGCAAGTTTTTTGTCATAAATGACAGGTTTCTCACCAAGACGACGCAGGACACGATTGACCCACTCTGTCGAGTCGAGCCCCGAGAGGGCGTATGTGTACATAGGAACCTTTGCAAGGCTGAACCACTTGGCATTAGGCTTCTGTTTGATATAATCAACGGCTTTGGAGGCGTTTTCTGAATTTGTATTAGAGATAATTTCGACATCATTGAGCAGATACTCGCCCTCGGGAATAAACTTTTTTACCGAGCACGAGAACAGCAAAAGCAAGCTGAAAAGCATAAACGCTATTTTTCTCAACAATGTCATTACACTCAAAAAATAATAAAATATAAAACCTGAAAATCCCTAATAACGGAATAATACTAAAAATAATTTACAAATATAGTAAAAACTTAAAAGATTTAAGGTAGATTTGCACCACTTTAATGTATGTAAAGATAAAAAAAGATGTTGAGCAAAGCACTACTGAAACGTATATCGTCACTCGAAAACAAAAAACAGAGAAAAGAGAGCGGTCTTTTTGTTGCCGAGGGCGGCAAAACTGTTCTGGATCTTATAGCATCGGGATTAAAGGTCGACAGGCTCATTGCTACAAACGAATGGATTGAGGAACACTCTCCACTTGTAGACGTTGAGATTACAGCGGTGTCTCACGAAGAGATGAAACGAATCAGCTTGCAACAGGCTCCTCAGGGAGTGATGGCAATATTTCACCAGCCACAACACAAAGTAGACTTCTCTGCTCCAGAAAACGAATTATGCCTTGCACTCGATAACGTACAGGACCCCGGTAATTTAGGCACGATAATCAGAATAGCCGATTGGTTCGGGATTGAGAACATATACTGCTCTGTCGGAACTGCCGACATATACAACCCGAAGACAGTCCAAGCAACGATGGGTGCAATAGGACGGGTAAAAGTACACTACATAGACCTGCCGGCTTTCATAGAGTCTATTAAAGATAAAGCGCCATTATATGGTACATTTCTCGATGGCGATGATATCTACAAAAAAGAGCTCAAAAGCAATGGTTTGATAATAATGGGAAACGAAGGAAACGGAATAAGCAAAGAGTGTGGCAAGCACATTACAGAAAGGCTGTTCATACCTAATTACCCCAAAGGGCGCGAGACTTCAGAGTCACTGAACGTGTCGGTAGCAACAGCCATAATATGCAGCGAATTCCGACGCAGAAGCTAAAAGACCACCTTGAAAGTATTGTCGAAAAAGAGATATAAATCATCGACAAGAAGCATTGAGTGACACTCCGACTCGAACGGATACCATTCGAGCGCCTTCCCGTCATCGACACGCACAACAAACCTGTGCAAGACATCACCCGAGGGCAGATGCAACCTGAGGGCCAGGTACAACATACTTTTACAACTTTCCACTATCTGTTTTCAGCCGGATGCAATCGTTTGACAGAGAGTTCACTCAATATGGCTCTTGAACTGCGGGCAGTATCATTGTCAAAATAGTACACATACCCCGACATTGATTTTAGACGGCTTTTTTCATTCCTCAAAGCCGGAATGACAAAGAAGCCCGGCTCTTTTACACTCACACCGGCTGTATAATAAGAATCATCGGCATACTCAAGAGAAATTGCCGCATAAGCCTCCTGCTCGACGCCCTCTTCCCTTTGTGAAATAAACATTGCATTGAAGGAGAACACCAGGCTGTCACCAACCACAAAAGATGAGTCCTTTGGAGTTTCGAAAGAGAATGAAAGTCTATTACCTAAGGGTGTTGCGGTAAGCATTTTCACCGGATGACCAGTCCAAAGTTCCGCAACATTCACAGCCAGGTTTGCAGCATCAAGGTCTACACCCTCGCTACGCACCACCTTTATACCTCCCAACAAATCGACATCAGCCTGATAGCGACTCTCGAGATTGGTATATATATCCTTCATATACTTAGGGTAGCGATTATACCACACAAGCGACGAGTCGAAAAGTTCCTTGCTTACATTGTGTTTCTGATACACATACGAGTACATCAGTTTTTCTTTATAATCGGCCGAAGCAAATGTTGTTGCCATAGAATTTGCCAAATGATAATCATATAGAATATCCTCCATCTTTTGAGGAGGCAACACATCTTCGGGCATCTTGACTTCACAAGAGGCCAACGACACCAACAAGAGGAGAAATAAAATTTTTATCAAACGACAACCCATCTGCAGATTTCAATTATTGAACACAAACTTTCTATACCATATCAAAATCGCAACTACACTGCAACTGATACAGGTATCGGCAAAGTTAAAAACCGGAGCAAAGAAAATGTCACCACCTATGAACGGCATCCACTGCGGCCAAGTGAACAGTGGAAAGTAGAACATATCCACCACTCGCCCCTCGAAGAAAGAGCCATATCCCTCACCCCAAGGCACAAACTGGGCAACACGCCCGTAGCTCGACGAGAAAATCTCGCCATAGAACAGACAATCTATGATATTGCCGGCCGCCCCGGCCAAAATCATTGCAACTGCAAACACAAAGCCTGACGGATACTTCCTGTCCTTGATGAGCTTCACAAGCAGATAGACAAGAAAAGCGACGGCTACCAAACGGAAACCGGTGAGAAACATCTTGTTGAAGAGTTCCATACCAAATGCCATTCCATTATTCTCAATGAAACGTATCTGAAACCAATCGCCAAAAACAGAGAACCCGCCGCCCAATGGCATACTTGTCTTGACTGCAATCTTTATCACCTGATCGATAACTATTGCAATCAAGACCGATACCCATATAAAACAGCAACGACCTTTAGACTTTGTTGCCATAAACTATTTACCTGTTCTTCTTTGCCTCAATACTGAGAGTAGCGTGTGGCACAGCCATAAGCCTCTCTTTTGCAATCAATTTGCCTGTCTCACGACAAATTCCGTATGTTTTGTTCTCAATGCGGACGAGTGCAGCCTGCAGCCCCTGGATAAACTTCGCCTGACGGCTGGCAATCTGCAACTGCTCTTCAAGGTAGGCCGCATCACTGCCATCCTCGAGTCCTTTATATGTTGGCGAAGTATCGGCAACATCATTTGAATCCTCGTGACGCAAAGCGCGCATTATCTGGTCATAATCTCTCTTGGCAAGCTCCAATTTCTGCAAAATAACAGTGCGGAACTCCTCCAACTCAGCATCTGAATAACGAACTTTTTCTGACATATCTCTCAATCAATTATTATGGTTAGTATATAGTTATCAAAGTTTTCTTACAGAAAGTTTTACAACAGCGTTGTCCAGTTCAACAGCATTGTCACCCTCCACACTGTCACAAATCTTCAGTTCATCGGCCAGCACCTGGTTGCAGATATAAGCATTGAACTGCTCCACTGCAGCATCGGTTGCTTCGTTGCTTGCAATCTCAACCGCAATGCGGTCAACAATGTCAAAGCCACTATCCTTGCGCATTGCCTGTATCTTCTTTACAATCTCACGGGCAACACCTTCTCTGCGCAAATCATCTGTAACCTCAACATCAAGCGCCACAGTCAAAGCGCCCTCGTTGGCAACGGTCCAACCCGGCACATCCTCGCTGAAAATCTCAACATCTGCAAGCTCTATAAGAGCATCGACGCCCTCAACCTGCAAAGTTATATTACCGTTCTTCTCAAGCTCGGCAATCTGCTCCTGAGACATATTTGTCACGGTCTCGTTAACGCTCTTCATCAACTTGCCGAACTTCTTTCCAAGTGTTCTGAAGTTGCACTTGATTTTCTTCACAAGAATACCGTCACCCTCAACAAAAACAAGTTCCTTAACGTTAACCTCGTTGAGAATAAGTTGCTTCACAGCTTCAATACGTGACTTCATCACTTCATCGGCTGCCGGAATTGCAATTTTCTGCAATGGCTGACGCACGATAAGCGCCTCTTTCTTGCGCAGTGCAAGCACCATTGAAGATATCTGCTGTGCCAATATCATACGATACTCGAGCTCGCTGTCTACACTCTGCTCGTCACACTCGGGGAATTTTGCCAAATGAACCGACGATGCATCACCACGGCCTGTAACAGAAGTCAAGTCCTGATAGAGACGTTCTGCATAGAAAGGCGCGATAGGCGCCATAAGACGTGCCACAGTCTCAAGACAGGTGTAGAGTGTCTGATAAGCCGACAGTTTATCTGTGCTTTGACCTGCACCCCAGAAACGTTTACGGCTCAAGCGCACAAACCAGTTGCTCACATTGTCGATGACAAAATCCTGTATCAGACGACCGGCCTTTGTCGGCTCATAATCGTTCAGACAACTGTTCACGTTCTTTACCAAAGTGTTCAGTGCCGAGAGAATCCAACGGTCAAGTTCGGGACGCTCCGACAACGGAACATCGGGCTCAGCGTATGTAAAGCCGTCAACATTGGCATACATTGTAAAGAAGCTGTATGTCTGATACAATTTGCCGAAGAATGAACGTGTAACCTCTTTCACACCCTCTTCGTTGAAACGGAGGTTGTCCCAAGGCGCTGAGTTTGTTATCATATACCAACGCAAGGCATCGCTACCATAGTTCTCTATTGTATCGAACGGGTCAACGGCATTGCCCAAACGTTTAGACATTTTGTCGCCGTTCTTGTCGAGCACAAGACCGTTTGATATTACAGCCTTGAACGCTACTGTGTCGAACACCATTGTAGCAATAGCGTGCAAGGTATAGAACCATCCACGTGTCTGGTCGACACCCTCGGCTATGAAGTCTGCCGGATAAACCGTACGGTTGTCAAGTATCTCTTTATTCTCGAACGGATAGTGTATCTGCGCGTATGGCATTGCACCCGAATCGAACCAAACGTCAATGAGGTCAAGCTCGCGTGTCATCACCTTTCCTGTTGAAGATACAAGCTTGATATCATCGACATACGGACGGTGAAGGTCAATCTTGTTATAGTTTTCTTTGCTGTAGTCGCCTGGAACAAATCCCTTATCCTTATATGGGTTGCTTGCCATAACACCGGCAGCAACAGCCTTCTCAATCTCGTCATAAAGCTCGGCAACCGAACCGATGCAGATTGCCTCGCCATCCTCGCTTGTCCAAATTGGCAGCGGAGTACCCCAATAACGGCTACGGCTCAAGTTCCAGTCGTTCAAATTCTCAAGCCACTTGCCGAAACGGCCTGTACCGGTAGACTCGGGCTTCCAAGTAATGGTCTTGTTGAGTTCGCTCATACGCTCCTTCATCTGCGATGCACGTACAAACCAACTGTCGAGCGGATAATAAAGGACAGGCTTGTCAGTACGCCAACAGTGCGGATAGTTGTGGACGTGTTTTTCAATCTTGAATGCCAGGCCACCCTGTTTGAGTACCATACAGAGTGTCACGTCAAGCGTCTCGGCCTTTGCTGCAGCCTTCTCGTCATAGCGGCCGTCAACAGTATATTGCGGGTCGTATGCATTCTTCACGAATGCACCGGCAAATTTTGAATATTCATCGACATTTACAAAGTTTGCAACGAAATCATCATCGAGTTCATCGGTTGCCCAGAACTTACCGGTGAAGTCTACCATCGGACGTGTCTCGCCCTTCTTGTTCACCATAAACAGTGATGGAATGCCTGCTGCCTTTGCCACAAAAGCATCGTCAGCACCAAAGGTAGGTGCAATATGAACGATACCGGTACCGTCCTCTGTTGTGACATAATCACCGGGGATTACTCTGAACGCATCTGCCGAAGCATCAACGATGGCATCACCCTCCTTTTTAACCGGTTTCACCCAGGGGAACAGCTGCGCATAGTGCATACCGACGAGGTCGCAGCCCTTGTATTCGGCAATGACCTTGTAAGGCACAACTTTGTCGCCGGCCTTATACTCCTCGAGCGGCAGTTCAGCACCGGCCGGATTGAAGTGAGCGGCAAGCAGCGCTTTTGCAAGCACCAATGTCACAGGCTCACCTGTATAAGCATTGTATGTCTGCACGGCAACATAGTCAATCTTTGGACCCACACAAAGCGCAGTGTTTGATGGCAAAGTCCAAGGAGTTGTTGTCCAGGCAATGAAGTATGGTGTACCCCAAGTTGTCATTTCGGGTTTCGGGTCGAGCATACGGAACTGCGCGACTGCGGTAGTGTCTTTAACATCGCGGTAGCAACCGGGTTGGTTAAGCTCGTGAGAGCTCAATCCCGTACCCGCAGCAGGAGAATATGGTTGGATTGTATAACCCTTATAGAGCAGACCTTTGCTGTAGAGTTGTTTCAACAACCACCACAAAGACTCGATGTAGCTGTTCTCGTATGTAATATATGGATTTTCAAGGTCGACCCAATAACCCATCTTGCGTGTCAAGTCGGTCCACTCACGGGTGTACTTCATAACCTCCTCGCGACAGTTGCGATTGTAGTCGTCAACCGATATTTTCTTTCCAATATCCTCTTTTGTTATATTCAGTTTCTTCTCCACGCCAAGCTCGACAGGCAATCCGTGAGTATCCCAACCGGCCTTACGTTTCACCTGAAAACCCTTCATTGTCTTGAAGCGGCAGAAAGTATCCTTTATGCTTCGTGCCATAACGTGATGGATACCCGGCATACCATTAGCCGATGGAGGTCCCTCAAAAAACACAAACGATGGAGCACCCTCGCGCTCTGTCATACTTTTTGAGAAAAGATCGTTCTTCTCCCAATCGTTCAACACCTCTTTGTTTATCTGAGGTAGATTCAACTGGTTATATACAGGAAATTTCTTTTTCATATTGTAATAAACGTTTATTTTCTTTTCAATTTTGCAAAGATAATTTAATTTGGCGAATATAGCAAAAACGAGTGAGATAAACAAATTATAAAATGCGTTCTCCCGGCAAATCCGGAAGAACGCAAATAAAACTTACAGCACACAAGGGTATGCTGTCAGCAAATTATTGATTCGCTTTTTTCCAGGTGCCCCACGCGGCATCACTTAACGCGATGCTACGCGTGACTTATCACCAAAAAGTTCATCGATAAAGCTTTGCTTTATTCACAGACAGGGCGCACACTGAGACCGATGTCGCGTTTGCTGTAGTCCCAGCCGTAGTAGCTACTATCGAAGTACGAGCTGAACACGTAGTAGCTTTGGTCTCCGCTCAACGAGCTCGACCAGTAGTAGCCGCCGCTGCCACTGTCGTAGAGACTCGAACCGCCGCGGTAGCCCGCAGCCGGGAGGAAGATACTATTACCGTTAGGGCCGGTTACTTCGTAACCATTCACTCCGTTAAGGGCTGTCCATTTCCTAGAGCAGTAGTTGCGTAGTTCTATCTGTTCCTCAAATGTTGGCATGCGCCAATTGGCACCCCATTTTACATGGGCTACATCGTCCTCGGGATCGAGAACCGTTTTATTATCAACGGTACCATAGCTGCTTCTTCTGCAATATTTGGTTAGGGTATCAATGGTACCTTTGCACCACTTGTAAGCATTCCAATGGTACCAGCTCTTTTCTTCGGTCTCGCCCCAAGCGTAGTAGCCGCCATAATCCTCGGGGGATGATGCACCGACATTGCAGGTGGCCCACTTGAGACCGCTGGGCAGACCAAGGTCGACGTATTCGTGGCTATTTTTAAATTTTGCTGTCAAGGTCATATCTTCCTCGGGAACGGTGAAAGTGTATTCGGCATCGGTACAAACGGCGGTCTCTGAATCGCCAACAAACCAACCGATGAAATCGAAACCCTTGTCGGGGGTGGCAACAACGGTTACTTCACTGCCGGGCAAAAACGCAAGGGCATCGTCGGCTGAGTCCTTGAAAGAAACACTACCATATCCGGCACTGCTGATGGTAACGACAGGACGCTTGCTGAACTTGGCAGTCAAAGTCAAATCTTCCTCGGGGACTGTGAAGGTGTATTCAGCATCGGTACAAACGGCGGTCTCTGAATCACCAACGAACCAACCAATGAAATCGCAATCTTTGTCGGGGGTGGCAACAACGGTTACTTCACTGCCGGGCAAGAAGGCAAGTGCATCATTTGAAGAGTCCTTGAAAGAAACACTACCATATCCGGCACTGCGGACAACAAGGTTTACTCTGGTAAACCGTGCTATCAGGGTTGTGTTTTCCGATGCTGTAAATATAAATTCCGCTTCGGTGCTTACTAATGTTTCACCGTCACTTAAGTACCATCCTGTGAATGCACAGCCAGCAGCAGGAGTGGCAACAACCTCCACTTGATTACCTATAAGTACATCAACCGACGTGCCAATGCAGTTGGTGATGGACACTGTGCCGTCACCATCCTAGATTACGGTAATCTTGCAGATGGTGGGGTCTAAACCTGGCTCGTTTTCGTCACAGGAGACAAAAAGCGACGAGAATGCCACCAAAATGGCAAAAAGAAGATAAAATTGTTTTTTCATAAAAACCTGAATAATAAATTATCCGCAAAACTAATTATTTTCATTCTTTTAACAAAATTCAAAGGAAGGAAATTTAAAAAGGGGAAAAAGGCTTTAAGGGCTAAAAAGGGCTCAGTAGCAAAAAGGTGTGGATAATCCGGTTTGCTTTAAGTTTGGGATATAGCATATTGATGTATTGAATTAACAGCCATTTTAACTTCTTTGAAAATGCTTTCGCTCGCTAACACACAACTTTCCGCCCTTGGCGGGGAATTACCTTTGCGAAGAAGATTCATTGACGTACCCTATGCATTATAGTGCGTACAATGGTAATATTTTTAAACCGGCACCATCAAAATCACAGCGAACAGCCGGGCAAGCAGAGGAAACAGGACAAAATTTGTTTGAGCGGTGCATATACGCGATGCTGTTATTGCGTGAGAAGCGAGTTATTTTGTCCCCGATGCTTGAACGAACAGCTGTTTGCGGCAAATAACAGCCGGCCGAGGGATGTCGCTTGCGACTCGCGAGCAAAAGGCTGTTATGACTGATTTTGCCGGTGCCGGGCGCTTTGCTACTTTCGCGCGACGAAAGTAGATGAAAGAAAGACTTGAAGAAAATACAAGTGAACAATTAAGGTTGGAGACTGCCGTGAAATGTAATGGTGAGCGAAAGCGATACCGACACTGTTTTTTGCGACCATTCCTCAATATCTTACTTTCATAATTTTAATTTATATGCTTATCCACACTAAATTTCTACTGAGCCGCTAAAAGGCCCCACACCGCCAGGGTGATGCCTACCTGCACCGTAGGGGCAGACCGATGTGTCTGCCCAAATAGAAATCACATAACCATCTCTCCCCTCCGGCACTATGTGCCATCTCCACCTCACCAGTGAGGGGAGGAGCTATAATGCAATTTTACACTAATGCGGACAGGGCATGCCGTGTCCCTACAAGCGACCTTTAACCACGCTTCGCGTGATTGAACCTCGGCTACGCTCGTTGCTTTTTGCTTTGACAATGCCGTCTAATCGCAACCCAAGCGGTGCCACTATCGCGACACTCCGCTTGACGAAATGCTGCCGGCATTGTCGAACCCTCGGTTACAAACCTCGGCTTTCACATTTAACCGCACTTTGTGCGCTTGAACCTGCTTCCGCTCGGCATAGTAAAAGTGAACTTTTTCTCTGCTCTCACTTACTCGCAGCTTTCACATTTCACCTTTCACCTTAAGTCTTCGCTTCTATCACATAATGCACGCCTTGCATTTTGTGAGTCACCACCACCCTGACACCGAATTTTTCCGCCACGTGACGAGCTATATGCTCGGCGCTATAAACCGAGCGGTGTTGCCCTCCTGTACACCCACAGCACACCTGAACGTGCGTAAAGCCTCTCTTTTTATACGTCTCGACCATATTGTCCACCAGCGCGTATGCATTTTCAAGAAACTCAGCGATATTGCTCTCCTCTTCGAGAAACTTTATCACAGGTTCGTCCATTCCTGTAAGTTTTTTATAAGGCTCGTAGCGTCCCGGATTGTGTATTGCACGACAATCGAAGACAAAACCGCCACCGTTACCCGACGTATCATCAGGAATGCCACGTTTATAAGAAAAGCTCATAACGTCCACTGTCAGCCCCTCAACCTCTTCGCGCACGAACATTGGCAAGGCTACAATCTCTTTCACAAGTGAATTGATGTATGGAAATTCATCATCCACCGACTCCAACAACTCCAGCAACTGCTCCAATGCCGCCGGAATACTTTCAATAAAAGCCTTTTTCCTTTCGAAAAGTCCACGAAAACCGTATGCTCCAAGATTTTGCAACAGTCTGAACACTCTGAACAATTGCAACATCTTCAAAAAATGCACCTTGTCGACACTTTTATAGCAAGCAAGAGCAGCCAGATAGGCATCAATCATAGCCGAGACTGCTTCTGCCGAATATTTTGCCCTGGCCTGGCCGACAAACGAAGCAATGTCATAATACACAGGCCCTCGGCGACCGCCTTGATAATCAATGAAGAAAGGCACATTATCCTTCAACATGACATTACGCGACTGAAAATCCCTGTAAAGAAAAACATTGTCATTGTCACTCAGCAACATATCTGCGAGTTTTACAAACTCCTCCTCAAGCCTATTCTCATTGAACTCGATACCGACGCCTTTCAGGAAGCAGTATTTGAAATAGTTCAAATCCCACATAATCGTGCGCTCATTGAAGTCACTTACAGGGTAAGAGAGGGAAAAATCAAAGTGTTTTGCAACCTCGAACTGAATTTTCGGCAGCTCAGCCACCACACGACACAAAAGCGCAATCTCACCGGCATTGAAAGTCCCCGATGAACGCGCATCGGCCAAAGATGTATAAAGCGTCGCATCGCCAAGGTCGTCCTGCAGATAACAAAGCCCACTATCAGAGACCGATATAACACCCGGAGCAGCAACACCCGCATCACCGAAAGCTTTAGAAAGAGCTATGAACGCCCTATTTTCCTCGAGCGACGTCCCCACCACTCCAATAACAGGCGCAATGCCGGACATACGATAATAAACACGGTTAGAACCGTCACCGGTGAGCCTCACCACCGATTGCGGCTCACCGCCGAATGTTTTTTTATATAAATCCTTTAGATTTTCCATACAAAAAACCGTTTAAAATTCCATAAGACAGATTTGCAACACAAACTGTCGGAACACTATTTTTTCAACAAAAAACAAAACAGCACAATTTTTGCGCCTCAAAAAATAACTTTGACCGCGAATATAACACATCTTCACTTAATAACAAAAAAGCGGGTGCATCATTTATTCCCGATGCACCCGCCTTTTCTATTTTAAAGTCACTTATTTCTTAATAAAGACCTTCTTGCCGTCAATGATATAAATGCCGGTTTTTGTAATCTCATCAAGTTTGCGACCCTGCAAGTCGTAAATACCCTCGAACGCAGGATTTACCACATCCTCGGTATCCACATCCTCAATACCGGTCGTCGAGTCTGTAACATTGAGCATAACATCAATTATCTGACCACCGTAGTTAGAGAATGTACCGCCAAAGTTACTGTCGTTGTCACCGGCGGGGTCAATGCTGCACCAATCCTGCTTGATGCGCAGACGGTATACACCGGGCTCTGTTGGAGCCACAAACGCAGGGATAACCGGATGACTGCGGTCGTCGCCTGAAATTGCAGTGCCCTCACTGTTCCAGCCACTGTTGTCGCTGCTTCCGCCATTGTTGTAGAATGAGTATGCAACAAGGTCACCTGCAGGTATCCAGTTGCTGCCTTTTTCAATGCTTGCAGTGAAGCCATCAGCATCATAATCGATGTAGATATAGTGGTTAACCCAAGAACCGTCTGTTACGATACCGACTGAAACCTGCTCACCCGGTGATGCAACGAATTCAACAACATCTGTCAAATCAAGATACTCGCTAACACGCTCTGTTGCAGAAAGGTCGTATCTTACCTCACCATTCTGTGCGCTTGTAAATACAAATGCATCAATATCACGCTCGGCATAATTTCTTGTACCGGTGTTAGTTGGTGTGTAATCAACATCCTCACCCGGAGTTGGCTCTGGCTCTGGTTCTGGTTCTGGCTCGGGCTCAACCGGCGAATCACCGACAACGTTCAACATAAAGTCGACAATCTGGCCACCGTTAGCCATAAAGTCACCGAACTTGCCATCACGGTCACCTGCCGGGTCAATGTTGCACCAGTCAAGTTTCACACGTACACGATAGATACCAGGCTCTGTAGGTACTGTAAATGCAGGCATATCAACTGTGCTGCGGGCATCACCGCTGATAGCAGTACCGACACTGTTCCAACCATTTCCATCACTGTTGGCGTCATTATTGTAGAATGAGTATGTTACAAGGTCGCCTGCAGGCTGCCAGTTGCTGCCGTCTGCAATAGAAGCTGTAAAGCCATTCTTGTCGGCATCAATGTAAGCAAAGGCGTGCATCCAAGATGTAGCATCATCGCTATTGATTGAGAGAGTAACAGTTTCACCGGGAGCGGCCTTCATCTCAACCGATGCTGTATAGTCATTGTAGCAAAGGAGGTCGTTGTTGTTTACTGCAAATGAGTTTGAAGCCTCGCCTGCGAACTCGGCACTTGCAAGTGTTACAGAATTAATCCAACGAGAACCCTTTGTCTTTGTTCCTGTAAATGCAGGTGTGTAATCTACCTCACCAGGTGTAGGCTCGGGATTAGGCTCAACAACGCCGCCGTCCTCAACGAATTCAAAAGTATAGGTGTGGACATTGCTGCTGTTCGCTGCATAGTCATTACCCTTGACAGTAATTGTCAGCACCTTGCTGTTGGCATCATAGCGTTTTTCAACGGTAGCGCCCTTGCCCTTTGGAGCAAAAGAGAGCTTGCTCTCGTCATACTCCTTATTAATTGTATAGCTTGTCTGACCGGACTTCAAGTAATCGACACCATCATAATTGAGATATGAAAGGTCTGAATAGTACACAAACTGAACATCATCAGCATAGAGTATTGTTCCATCTTTCATATTGTCACGAGTCCAATAGTCACCACCACTGATGATGACATTCATCATCTCGGGAGAGATATTGTTATCGTACTCGATGGGTACTACAATCTCCTGCCAATCGCCACCGGTTGACGAGAATGCATAGTCACATTTCGCCACCAATGTACCGTTCTGTGTTGCAGAAGCATTGCCGAAAACAGCTCTGTCCACATTGTCTCGTGGTTGGTTGGCAGAGTTCTTGTTGCCGACATTAGACACGTATGTGCCGTTCCACATATATACAATAATGTGAGAGTTCTCACCTGTGGTGTCCTCTCTTTTAAAACGGCCTTTAATGGCATCGGGCTTGTTTGTGAACTGCACACCGCCGTATGTACCACCGTCACAATTCTTGATTGTAGATGTAGCATACACCCAAGGAGTACCAAAAGTGATAAATCCAGGAGCTACAGAACCAAGAGAACCCAAACCGATATATACATTCTGCATTTTCACAGAATTATTGTCGTTGTAGACCAACTCTTGCGACTTTGTCATCACCACCTTCTGATTAATTGACGAGCCGTTCCAGTCTGTGGGCTCAACACCCGGACGCTGGCGCATCTCACCACCTTTAGGACTTGTGGAACTACCTTCACCAAAAGCCTCGGTAGAACCACACGATGACTTCCAGCTGTCAAAGCTGCCGTTAGGCAAATACTGCGCCTGAACGGTCAAAGCAGCCAAAGCAAATAACGTAGTAAAAAATTTCTTCATCGTTTAATATTTAAAAATTAAAAACATCAACTTCATCCGGCGCAGAAAAACCTGCAAACCAAAGCATAAATCGGCGCAAAATTAGCGTATTTTTCGCACATTAAAAAAAAATATGCACGATTTTTAAAATCACTCTCCAAAAAGCACAACAAAACTCAAAAAATGGAAATTATCAAACATTTTTCCACCAATAACCCATAAACAATAATAAATAACCATTTTAAAGCAAACAAAACAATCATTTTGCCATTTATTTAAAAAAAACACTTACACTTCTTTATTTTCAAAAAACTATATATTACATTTGCAAAAAGAAATAGAAATAGAAACAAAGAGCATAAATAATATACTAAAATGAATGTAGCAACCACACTTGAAAGCCTCAAGAAAAGATTTCCGAACGAGCCTGAATATTTTCAGGCTGTAGAAGAGGTACTCCACTCAATCGAGGAGGAGTATAACAAGCACCCTGAGTTTGAAGCAAACAACCTCATAGAGCGTCTTTGCATCCCCGACCGCATATTCACATTCCGCGTAACCTGGATGGACGACAATGGCAACGTGCAAGTAAATACAGGCTACCGCGTGCAGCACAACAACGCAATCGGCCCATACAAAGGCGGCATACGTTTCCACCCATCGGTGAATGTAGGCATTCTCAAATACCTTGCCTTTGAACAGACATTCAAGAACTCACTCACGACACTGCCTATGGGTGGTGCAAAAGGAGGTTCGGACTTTGACCCTAAAGGCAAGAGCAACAATGAGGTTATGCGTTTCTGCCAAGCGTTCGTCACAGAGCTGTGGCGTCACATTGGCCCAGAGATGGACGTTCCCGCCGGAGACATAGGTGTCGGAGCACGCGAGGTGGGCTATATGTTCGGAATGTACAAAAAACTCACACGCGAATTCAACGGTGTGTTCACAGGCAAAGGCCTTGAATTCGGAGGCTCACTTATCCGCCCCGAAGCTACCGGATACGGAAACATCTACTTTTTGCAAGAGATGCTGAAGACACGCGGCGAGGAGCTCAAGGGCAAAGTCTGCCTTGTTTCGGGCTCGGGCAACGTGGCACAATACACTGTTGAGAAAGTGATTGAGCTTGGTGGCAAGGTTGTCACAATGAGTGATTCAAACGGCTACATATACGACCCTGAGGGCATTGACCGCGAGAAGCTCGACTTTATTATGGAGCTGAAGAATGTACGCCGCGGACGCATCAAGGAGTATGCCGACAAATATGGTTGCAAATATGTCGAGAATGCACGTCCCTGGTGCGAGAAGGGCGACATCGCCCTGCCATCGGCAACACAGAACGAGATTGACGGCAACGATGCAAAGGCACTGCTTGCGAACGGAGTTATGGCTGTATCCGAGGGTGCAAATATGCCATCGACACCCGAGGCTATCCACGCATTCCAGCAGGCAAAGATACTTTATGCTCCGGGCAAAGCATCAAACGCCGGCGGTGTGTCGGTATCAGGTCTCGAAATGAGCCAGAATTCGGGCAAAATAAACTGGAGCAGCGCAAAGGTTGACGAAATGCTGCACGAGATTATGCACAACATACACTGTGCCTGTGTCAAGTATGGAACTTGCGAAGATGGCTACATCGACTACGTAAAAGGTGCAAATGTTGCCGGCTTCCTCAAGGTTGCCAAGGCAATGATGGCACAAGGCATCGTGTAACAAACAGAACTACTGTTCCCACAATCAGTTACAATAATTAGAGCTCTAATTATTGTAACTGAACAGTTTTTGTCAAGAAAGAACATACCCCAAGCCACAAGAAACAGAAACACACTATAATCAAATAAAAATAGTATGACAAAATTTTCTTTTAAACAATTGGCAGCCACAGCACTGCTAATGTGCTGCAGTGTCACCGCTGTCGCCAACGACTTCGAAGTCAACGGAATATTCTACAACATCACAAACCTAATCAACAATACCGTCGAAGTAACCTTCAAAGGCGAGAGTATGACTGAATACAGCAATGAGTACACCTACTATGTCGAAATCCCGGACAGCGTTGTATATGAAGGAACTACCTTTAGAGTCACCAGCATTGCAAAATGCGCGTTCTACAAATGCAGCAGCCTCAAAAACATAACAATTCCGAACAGCGTCACCCTCATTGGGGAAGAGGCTTTCTATGGATGCACCGGTCTGACAAGCGCCACTATCGGCAACAGCGTCACAAACATCGGCAAGTCGGCTTTCTACAACTGCCACAACCTTACAGGCATTGAAATCCCGGGCAGTGTCACAAAAATCGGAGAAAGAGCTTTCGACAGCTGCAAAGGCCTTAAAAGCATAGAAATACCCAACAACGTAAAGGAGATTGGAGAATACGCATTCTATAATTGCATCAACCTCGGGAGCATAACACTCCCAGACAGCATTGCAACAATCAAAACCGGTACATTCTACAGTTGCGGGGGACTTGACAGTATAACAATCCCCGCCGGCGTCACAAGTGTTGAAAACAATGCATTCGCAAAGTGTAAAGGGCTCAAAGAAATCAACATTCCCGACAATGTCGTAATTCTGGAAGGCAATGCTTTCACCGAGTGTACAGAATTGACAACAGCAACTATCGGAAAGGGCGTAAAATATTTCAACAAGAATCTTATAGGTGCAGGAAACCCATTCCGCAACTGTCCAAACTTGGTCAACATCACTGTATCCGAAGACAACCCGACATACGACAGCCGCGACAATTGCAATGCAATAATAGAAAAGCGAAACAACCGTATAATGGTCGGCTGCAAGAACTCCACAATACACGAAAGCGTAACATCGATATACCAAAGCGCATTTGCAAACTGCACCGGCCTCACACAGATAGAAATACCAAATAATGTCAAGCATATCTTTGCCAGCGCATTCGAGGGCTGCACCAACCTTGTAACCATAAAGTTTTCCGAAAACGTTACAGGTATTGAAAGGTATGCATTCAGAGAGTGCAATGCTCTGACAGAAATATATTTAATGTCGGAGAATCCGCCGACCATATATTCAGACACCTTCAGCAAATATTCGGCCACCCTCTTCGTACCCCAAGGCACAAAAGCCGCATACGAGAGCGCTAATTATTGGAAAAACTTTACAAACATAAAAGAAATCAGCTACACCGGCATCGAAGACACGAACGAAGAGGTGAACAACAAAATGAACAATGTCTACGACCTCAGCGGTCGTGCGGTGGTTGAGAACCCCACAAGCGGCATCTATATTGTTGATGGCAAAAAGATTTTTATTAAATAACAAAAAAATGATTGAGGGTGACTCCAAAGCCCACATTTAGAACTAGCAACACCTGTCAGAAGATGTCCTGGCAGGGGTTGTTCTCTTTACAAAATGACTTTTGGGTCTCCTCAGTTGCAGCACGCAAGAAAAAGAACTATCTTCGCACAGAATAACAGACACGCAACTATGCTGAAAAAATCCAACGCCTGGCTATGGATACCGACGCTCTACTTTGCATCGGGACTACCCTATCACGCCATCACATCAATTTCGGACATAATGTACAAGGATATGGGCATCAGCAACGCCAGCATTGCCCTTTATACAAGCATCTTGCTAATTCCCTGGACAATAAAACCTCTTTGGAGCCCTATAGTTGAAATGATGGGAACAAGACGCAAATGGACACTTGCATCGCAACTGCTGTTGGCCGTCTGTTTTGCAGCAATCGCACTTGTAATTCCATCGGGGCACTTTCTTGTGCTCACCCTTGCGGCGTTCCTCGTCGGGGCATTTGTTTCATCGACACACGACATTGCACTCGATGGATTTTATATGCTTGCCCTGCCACAGGAGAAACAATCATTCTTCTCGGGGATACGTAACACATTCTATCGCATTGCTACAGTATTCAGTTCCGGCGTACTGGTAATGCTTGCCAACAGGCTCGGCAACAGCCTGGGGAGCGACACCCTTGCTTGGAGCACGACATTCGCAATCACCGGAATAATTATGTTGGTGCTTTGGTTCTACCACACAAAAACAATGCCAACCGCTGAGAAGGACATTCCACGAACAACAAAAAACATCAGAAGCGTCTTTACAAACTATGGCGAGATTATAAAAAGCTACTTCAGCAAACCGGGTATATGGCAAGCGTTGCTGTTCCTGCTGCTATTCCGTTTTCCCGAGGCACAACTCGCAAAAATGGGCAAGCTGTTCCTGATGGATAGCTCGGCCGGCGGTGGACTTGCCCTTGACAAGGGCGACATAGGCTTCATCTACGGTGTGGTCGGCGTCATCGGGCTCATAGCGGGCGGCATTGCAGGCGGCATCTGCATATCACGCAAAGGGCTCAAATACTGGCTGTGGCCTATGGTAGCGGCAATCTCATTACCCGATGCCGTATATATCTATATGAGCTTCGCACTACCCGAGAGCCTGACAGCAATCGGCAGTTGCATATTCATAGAACAGTTGGGATACGGTTTCGGCTTCACTGCCTACACGCTGTATATGATATATTTCGCCCAAGGCAAATACCCCACAGCACACTTTGCAATCTCCACGGCTTTTATGTCGTTGGGTATGATGCTCCCGGGAATGTTTGCCGGCGCGCTACAGGAGTGGATGGGATATAAAAACTTTTTTATCTGGATAACTGCCTGCACATTAATAACTTTTATTGTCTCGGCACTCATAAAAATCGACCCGGGCTTTGGCAAAAAGCAAAAATGATATATATTTGCAGAGAACAAGTGAATGATATGATACTTATAGCAGACTGCGGCTCGACAAAAACCGATTGGGTTTTGTGCGAAGGGAACGACATAATAACAAGAGCAAGAACTCAGGGATTGAACCCCACTCACCAGGATAGCGACGAGATTTTTGAAATCCTCTCGACGGAGCTTACCCGGGAAATAACAGCCCACACGCCCGAAAAGATATACTTTTATGGAGCGGGCTGTGCCTATGACATTGCCAATGAACGTATGCGTCAGGCACTCGAGAAGATATTCCCGATAAAAAACATATACATCAACAGCGACCTTTTGGCGGCAGCACGCGCACTGTGCAACCGCGAGGAAGGTATCGCCTGCATTTTGGGAACAGGCTCTAACTCCTGCCTGTTCGATGGAGAAAAAATCATTGACAACACTCCATCGTTAGGCTTCATATTGGGCGATGAAGGCAGTGGCGCACACCTTGGCAGACAACTTTTAAGCGATTGTCTTAAAAAGCAACTTCCACAAAAGATACGCGACAAGTTCTTTGAGCAGTACAACCTTAATGTAGCTACAATACTCGAAAAGACCTACCACAGTTCGTTGCCAAACCGTTGGTTGGCGAGCTTCACCCCATTCTTGAGCGAGAACAAGAACGTTCCCGAAATAAAAGCAATGCTCAAACAATGCTTCACGCAGTTCTTCAAGCGCAACACGATGACCTACCGACGCTCCTGGTTGCCCATACACATAATAGGCAACATAGGCATCCACTTCAGCGAAGAGATAAAGGAGACAGCCGAGAGTCTTGGATTATCCATCGGAAACATTGTAGACAGCCCTATAAACGGATTAATAGAATATCATAAACAAAATCATTAATAATATGAAAAAAACATTTTTGTCAATTTTAGTATGCCTTGCATCGGCAGTAATTGCTTGCGGTTGCAAGGGTGAGAAGAACATCAAGTCGTTGTTGCTTTCAGAGAATGAGAAGGTAGACACATTGTCTTACATTGTAGGTATGGATGTTGCAAACAGCATTGAGAAGAATATGATTCCAATGTTCAAGATTGATTACGATGTAATGATGTCGGTTCTTGTACAGGCACTCGACCCTGAAGCAACCATCAAAATCGAGGGAGAAAAATTCAACAAGGAGAACTTCCGCGAGATTGGCGACAAATATATGAGCGACGACTTCAGAACACGCGTTATGGCTGCGCAGAACGACACAACAGGCACAGCAACCATCTATACCGACGATAAAGAGAAGAACATCATCTCGGCAATTCTTGGTGCAGACATTGCCTATAGCGCTTCACAGGTTCCTTTTGACCTTGAAAAGAAGTCACTTGTCACAGCCATTGACGAGATACACAACGGCAAGGGACGATTTGATGAGACTTTCGCAAGAGAATTCACTCAGAACTACTTCACTGTAGTTGTTCCCGAAAAGAACAAGAAAGAATCAGAGGAGTGGCTTGCTGAAATCGAGAAGAAGAAAGGTGTAAACAAGACCGAGAGCGGCATACTTTACAAGATTGAGAATGCCGGTGACAGCAACATCAAGGCTGTGAACGACGAAGATGTCGTAAAGGTTCTCTACACAGGACGCACAAAGAACGGCAATGTATTCGACAGCAACCGTTGGAGCGATATGCCACAGGAGCGCCAGGAGATGATTAAATCATATCAGCCCGACCAGGCAGAGAAAGACAACCCAATCGAGTTCCCTCTCAACCGCGTCATCAAAGGCTGGACCGAGGGTATGAAGCTCATCGGCAAGGGCGGCAGAATCACATTGTGGATTCCATCAGAGCTTGCATACGGTGAGAGAGGTGCCGGTCAGGACATAGGACCCAACCAGGCATTGTGCTTCGACGTTGAGTTGCTCGAGGTAACAAGCAAGTAAACGAGACACAGCAAAAATAACAGTCAACCGCCTGCGCTTCTTGCG
>JAFYWV010000051.1 GCA_017546505.1 Bacteroidaceae bacterium | reverse complement strand
CAGCCGTCAATCGTTAATAGCGGAAAGCTCGTGCAAGCGAATGGCGTAAATTATTTACGCACGCAATGAGCGAAGCTTCCAGATTTCAGTTTTCTGTTTTAACATTTCAGTTTAAAACGGCACCGGTTCGTTACCGCCTCCTTGCAACCCCGGAGGCATCATCTGCGCCCCTTGGTTCTGCAAATAATCGGGAATTTCAGGGATATATTCAGGCTCTGACGGAACAGAAACATTCATCTTTGAACCACGCATAACAGGCATATCACCCGGAGGAGGCGCAAGTGTCTCATCGTCAAGGTTCATAAAGCGTGCATACTCCTTACGGAAGAGCAAAGGAACATTGTCCAATCCACCGTTACGGTGCTTTGCAATGATAATCTCGGCCTTTCCTCGCCAGTCGAAATCGCCGTCCTTATATATATGGAAATACTCGGGACGGTTAACGAACATAACAATATCGGCATCCTGCTCAATGGCTCCCGACTCACGGAGGTCACTCAGCTGCGGACGTTTACCCTCAAGACCCTCACGTCCCTCTACGTTACGGTTCAACTGACTGAGCGCCATAATAGGAATATTAAGTTCCTTTGCCAAACCCTTCAAAGCACGCGAAATGGTACTGATTTCCTCCTGACGGCTACCCTTTCCGGTGTTTGCTGTCATCAACTGCAAGTAATCGATAAAAATCATCTTCACACCGTGCTCACGCACCATACGACGCGCTTTTGAACGAAGCTCGAAGACCGACAGCTGTGGAGTATCGTCAATATATAGAGGAGCATTCTCAAGCGCAACAATCTTACTGTCAAGCTGACCCCATTCATAACGTTCAAGCTGACCGCTACGTATCTTGTCACCCGGAATTTGACACACATTACAGATTAGACGCTGCACAAGCTGCACGTTACCCATCTCGAGCGAGAACATACCACAAGGAATGCCCTGGTCAATTGCCATATTACGCACAAGCGAGAGCGCGAAAGCTGTCTTACCCATCGCAGGACGTGCCGCAAGAATTATAAGGTCGGTAGGTTGCCAACCCGAGAGCACCTTGTCCAAACGGTGATAGCCCGTACTTAAACCACTGATACCGCTGGTATTCTTTGAAGCTGTGATAATCTGGTCGTATGCCTGCTTGATGACCGGATTAATCTGTGTATAATCCTTTTTCATCTTGCTGCCCGAGATTTCAAAAAGCTCCGACTCGGCCTGCTGCATCAGTTCATCGATATCCTGTGTCTCATCGAACGCCTGTGTCTGCGTCTTGCTTGTGAAACGTATGAGGTCGCGTGCAAGTTTTTTCTGCGCAATGATATTCGCGTGATACTCTATGTTCACCGATGACACCACCTTGCTTGTCAACTGCGCCACATATACAGGACCACCCACCTCGTCGAGCGTTCCCTTGCTGCGCAGAAATTCCGTAACTGTGAGGATATCCACAGGACGGTCATTGAGGTCCATCTGCTGGATAGCCTCAAAAAGCAACTGGTTGCGTTTGTCATAGAACGATTCGGGCTTGAGCATTCCGCCCAAACGGCCAATGGCATCACTGTCAATCATCAATGCACCCAATACAGCCTCTTCAAACTCAAGAGCCTGCGGCTGGACGTGACCGTAATCACTCAATTTCGGTGTAGTATCGGCAGCCTGTCGGCGAGGCGCCCTTCTCTTTGGTGTTGTTGTCTCTTCCATAATATCCAGAAACCGTTTCTTTGTTTCCGGCTGCGAAGATACACACAACTGCACAAATAAAACAACAAAGAGAATAAGCTTTTTCAACAAAACAGCGCAAGTTATCAACTGTAAGAAAAAAAGCATTATCTTTGCTTGCAGCAAAAACAACCCGTATGATAACATTTCCAAATGCAAAGATAAACCTCGGGCTCGACATCGTCGAGAAACGCCCCGACGGCTACCATAACCTTGAAACAATCTTCTACCCCATCCCGCTCTGCGACATACTGGAGATTACCACAACCACATCCACAGATGCACCGGCATATAGCTTTACAATGCACAATGCCGTGTTTGACGGGAGCGACGACGACAACCTTGTCATCAAGGCATACAAGGCACTAGCTGCTGACCATAAATTGCCAAAAGTAGAGATATCACTCTACAAACATATCCCAACCGGTGCAGGCCTTGGCGGAGGAAGTGCTGACGCGGCTTTTGCACTTAAGATGCTGAACGACATTGCAGGACTTGGACTGACATCAGAACAACTGCGCGGCTATGCCTCACGTATCGGTGCCGACTGCGCATTCTTCATCGACAACACACCTGCATACGCCACTGGTATCGGTGATATACTCACACCCACACCTTGCAGCATCAACGGATATTACCTTGTACTTGTAAAACCGGCTATACACATATCCACAAAGGATGCATACGCTCTTGTTACCCCACAGAAGCCACAAGAAGCATTGACAGAGATTGCGCAGCGCCCCGTCAATGAATGGAAAGGTGCAATGAAGAACGACTTTGAAAAGAGCATCTTTGCCAAGCATCCGGCAATGGAGAAGGTGAAGGAGCAGTTATACTCATTGGGCGCCATATACGCCTCAATGTCTGGCAGTGGCTCATCATTCTTCGGCATCTTTAAAGATGAACAGGATGTCGAAAGAATGAAGACACTCTTCCCCGGAATGTTCTGTTGGTGCAAGAAGATGTAAAAAAGCGGTTGCCCCGTGATTCACATCAGAGGGCAACCTAAACACAAACACAAAATAAAACACGACAAAACTACTATGCAACAGCCACCGGCTGTGTATTAACCAAAAGCCTGCAGGGTATTCACATAGCCCGACAGCCTATTCCGGTGACTTGCATAATGTAAACATCCTGACAGGAAGAAAAGTTTTGCAGTGTATGTTAAAAAAAGCAAAAATCACACGATTGTGTGATTTTTGCTTTTAATGTATAATCAGATAGAGGTTTACATATCATCAATATCATCGACAACCTCCTCTATTTCGTCAACAAGCTCCTGCATATCATCCACAAAACCGGCCATTCCACTTACCATTCCTTTCATAAAACCGGAGAAAGCACGTCCCAACTGCCCTACAAACTGTTCGGTCATCGCAGCAGAAAGCCTAGTATTCAATACATCAACCTCACGTTGTTGCTCGGGGGTATATTCAACATCCTTATATTTTTCATTCAACAATTCAACACTTTGCAGCACTGCCTCAAATTCTTTCTCGGTATCTACACTACCGCTTTCAACTTCTAAAACAATCTTCTCAAGCTCCTTTATTGACTTTTCGGCAGATGTAGAACACGACACCACAAACATTGAAACCGACATTGCCAAACATATCAAAATCTTCTTCATATTAATTATTCTTTTTTAAATGAACATTCACACAAACTTCGGAATACACCTCTTTCACTCTAAAGACGGACTAAAAGCCTATTTGTTACAAGCGACAGCAAAAAAAATGAAAAAAGATGGAAGTTATCCCAATTTCGCCATAAAGCGTTCCTTGTCGACAACAAAACGGACGTGCGTTCCTTTGCCTATTATACCACCCTCATCTGCTGCTTCAACGGCGAATGTAAGCTTGCGCCCCTCTACGGCTGCGAGTGTTGCTGTTGCCTGCACCCTTGCACCGATTGGTGAGGGCTTGATGTGAGTGGTATTCATCTCGGCACCAACAGTTGTAGAGCCTTGTGGTAGAGCCGGCGCAACGGCATTCATTGCGGCATTTTCCATAAGTGCCACCATTGCAGGCGTTGCAAAAACCTCAAGGTCGCCCGAGCCCATTGTCGCGGCACAGTTCGACAATCCGACAACAGTCGCGCTTGTAAAAGTCATTCCAATCTTTGGCATAGTATGTTTGATTTATCTACCGCGAAAATACAAAATAAACCGTTCCACAACAGCAAATCACATCACTTTTTTGTTCTAAAGATAAAAAACAATGCAAGCAAACGTAACCAATTACATTTATGACAAAGTCAAGGAACTGATGATGCACTTTGGGATGCCAATAAGCGTCATTGAACAGTACGGGACACTCATAATATCGGCAATCGTCATAATATTCGCCATAGCAGCAATGGAGATAACCTATCGTATTATGTTTTTCACCATAAAGCGCATTGTAAAGCACAGGCACTACAATTTTCTCACCCAGCTGCTCAAAGGCAAAAGGCTCAGAAGCATAGCCCACCTTCTTGTCCCGATAATAATAAACGCCCTGTTACCGATGAGCATTGCAACCGACGGCGTCACACTTCACTACATCAAGACAGCCGCATCGACGTACTACGTCATTGGAATGGCAATAGCCATTGTAGCCGTGCTGGCAGCATTGGGCGACTCGGTATTCAACAACAGCAAATTCCACGACAGGCCTGTAAAAGGTTTCATTCAAGTGGGTAAAATCATTGTCATCCTGGTTACCACAATCATCATAATATCCATTGTCACAAATAAATCACCGCTCTATCTCATAGGTGGTTTGGGAGCATTTGCTGCTGTGCTTATGCTCATAGCCAAAGACAGCATAATGGGATTTGTGGGCGGTTTTCTTCTGCTGGAGAACGATATGATAAGGCTTGGCGACTGGATTGAAATTCCAGGCACAAGCATCAACGGCAACGTATTCGACATCTCGCTCACCATTGTAAAAGTACGTAATTGGGACAACACGATAGCCACAATTCCACCCTATACACTCATAAACGGCACCTTCATCAACTGGCGCGGGATGAGCGAGAGCGGAGGCCGACGCATTGCACGAGGCTACACCGTAAGGCTTGACAATGTAAAGCCCTGCACCGGAACAATGCTGCACCGTATAAGCAAACTCAACGACGATATTGCCGACTACATAACACGCAAAAGCCGGCAGGCACAAAACGGGAATAGCGTCAACACAGCCAACCCCGATGGATTAGTCAACGGCACAATTGAGACTAACGTCGGACTCTTCCGCGCATACGCAAAGATATATCTGAACAATCATCCGCTCATACGCAAAGATATGCTCGTTATGGTACGCACTCTCGAACCCGGCGGAAATGGTCTTCCCATTCAGTTCTACTGTTTCACCACCACAACCGAGTGGGTCGACTACGAAAGTATACAGTCGGAGATAATGGAACATTTCGCATCAGTTATGCCACTGTTCGAGCTATACCCTTTCCAGACAGCAGGCTCACGCGACACCGTAATCAGCGGCCTACTGGAGGGGCAATACCCCATTGAACGCATAGACGGTTTGCCATACAGGACTATAAAGTGATGCAATGACTAAAAAAACAGGCGGGATTTTGTACATCCCGCCCATATATACTCAAAACAATCTTTTACATCATCAATACCTATTATATTTATTTACCGTAACCGGGAACACCTTGAAACGCATTTTTTCCGACACTCATAACACTGACGGGAATTTCTATGCCCGGAAGAGCCGAACAATTATAAAACGCATAATGTCCAATGCTTGTGACACTGTTGCCAATTCTTGCACTTGTCAGGCCGGAGCAGTTGTAGAACGCATAGTCACCAATGATTTTAACACTGTCCGGAATTTCAACACTTGTCAGGGCTGTACAGTTACGGAAAGCATAATTTCCAATAGTTGTAACACTGCCTGGAATTACTACGCTTTTGAGACCGGAGCAGTTGCTGAATGCCGAACCGCCGATACTTTTGATACCGGCGGGAATTACACTATTTTGACAACCGGTCAAAAGTGTGTTACTTGCAGTTTCTACAATAGCGTTACAATTGTCACGGCTGTCGTAGTTTCTGTTTCCCTCAGCTACAACAATCGTTGCAAGAGCAGGACAATCATAGAACGCACCCGTTCCAATGCTTGTAACGTTACTTGGAATTTCAATACTTGTGAGAGAGGAGCAGTTACGGAACGCATCACGTCCTATGCTTGCAACGCCATCACCGATTACAACATCTGCCAAAGAAGAGCAATTACTGAACGCAAACACTCCGACACTTGTGACACTGCTTGGAATTACAACTGTTGTCAAGGCTGTACAATTATAGAACGCGCTCTTTCCTATGCTTGTGACACTGTTGCCAATTGTTACATTTGCCAGTTTTGAGCAATAGGAGAAAGCGTTGTCTCCAATGCTTGTTACGCAGTGAGGGATTTCAATGCTCACAAGCCCTGAGCAATTGCTGAACGCCGAGCTTCCAATGCCTGTGACACTATTACCTATTTTAACGTTTGAAAGAGCTGAACAACTCTCAAACACTGAACTTCCAATAATTGTAACGCTGTCAGGAATTTCAACACTTAGAAGCGCCGAACATTTACCGAACGCAGAGTTTCCGATTTCTTTTACACTGCCGGGAATAATAATGCTTACCAGGCCGGAGCAATCATTGAAAGCCTCGGGAGCAATAGTTGTGACCCTGTCAGGAATAACAATGCTTGCAAGACCTGTACAACTGCCGAATGCACCCTCGCCAATATATGTCACACAGTTTGGTATTATGACCCCCGTCAGGTCGGAGCAGCCCCAAAACGCGCCCTCACCGATACCTGTAACATAGTATGTTGCTCCATTGTAAACAACACTGTCAGGAATTGTCAGCACACCTTTATATTCACCATAGAATGAACTGTATCCATCACCTATATAAGTAACCTCAACACTCTTCTCTTCCTCGGATAAGATATTGTAGCAAATGCCACCGGACTGAAAATCGGCTGCGTTTACCACAATTGTAAACATCAGCAGCAAGGCTAAGCAAAGATATTTCAAACAACACTGTTTCATAGAACAAACCACTCGTTTTCTGTCAATTTACATACATTTGCTCGCAAAAATACAAAAACGGGCGAGATATGCAAAAGTTTGTTTTAACAAATGCAATGTATATTAGCGGTTTACAGCAAATAAAGAAAAACGGATAAACAGAAATCAACACGTATATCTGTTTGACAACGACAGCGAACATTGCAAAAAAAGTATTGTTCTAATACTACTGCCATAGCATCCTGCACAAAAGTTATCTATCTTTTTCAAAACAGTCACCCATTAACATTTTTTGCACAAAAAGGAACATTAGGTGTAAAAAAAGGGCACTTTCAATTGTTCTTTTTATACTAATTTTGCACGCCAAAAAGAACTAAAAAGCAAAAACTACATAAAACATATACAATTATGACTAAAATCAAAGGCAATAATGTACTCATTACCGGCGGAGCATCGGGCATCGGGCGCATTATGGGACGCATCGCATTGGAGAGAGGAGCAAAGAGCCTCATCATCTGGGATATCAACGAGACAAGCATTGCAGACACCATCAAAGAGTATAAAACGCTGGGCACAGTGAGAGGCTACAGGATTGACGTATCGGACAGCCGTCAGGTTCAGGAGATTGCAGCACAGACCGAGAAGGAGTGCGGCAACGTGGACATTGTCATCAACTGCGCCGGTATTGTTGCAAACAACAACACCTTCGACAAACAGACAATCCGCGACATTGAGCGCACAATAAGCATCAACACGACAGCACCGATGGTTATTGCACAGCAGTTCCTTCCAAAGATGCTCGAGCGCAACCACGGTCATATATGCAACATAGCATCGGCAGCCGGTATGATTTCAAACCCACGAATGTCGGTCTATGCGGCAAGCAAATGGGCTATCATCGGATGGAGCGACAGCGTGCGCATTGAACTGAAGCAGATGAAGAGCAAGGTGCGCTTTACGACAATTGCCCCCTATTTCATCAATACAGGAATGTTCGACGGCGTGAAGTCACGCATATTCCCCATCCTGAAACCCGAGCCCACATCGCGCAAAATAATGAATGCAATAGAGCGCAACAGAAACTTCAAGGGCATACCTTTTGGTTATCATTTTATACGTTTCTGCCAAGCTTTGTTGCCTACTTCAATTTTTGATTATATCTTTGGCGAAGTTGTTGGAATATTCCACGCGATGGACCATTTTACCGGTCGTCAAAAGAGATGAGGTATGAGTATTAAAAACACTCCTATAAACGAGATAAAGGGTATTGTTGCTGCACAGCGCGAATACTTTGCCACCAACGCCACATTGGGATACAATTTCCGTAAGGAGCAATTGAGAAAGTTGCAGGCAGCACTCCTCAAATGGGAGAAACCGCTATGCGACGCCCTTTGGAGCGACCTCCACAAATCGGCAGAGGAGGCAATCCTCACCGAGTTGAGCATTGTTGCCGGCGAGGTAAAGAACCATATAAAGCATCTACACCATTGGATGCGCCCCCGACGGGTTTGCACACCGTTGAAGATGATGCCGTCGCGTAGCCGCATTGTCAGCGAGCCTTTGGGTGCGGCGCTCATCATTTCGCCGTGGAACTACCCCGTACAGCTGTTGCTCAACCCATTGGTGGGTGCAATATCGTCAGGTTGCACGGCAATCCTCAAACCATCGCCCTACGTTCCCAACGTATCACGTGTCATCGAGGCGATGATTTCCGAAACTTTCGACAAGCAATATGTTGCAGTTGTCCAGGGTAACCGGGATGTCAACACCGCATTGCTCGATGAACGCTTCGACATCATATTCTTCACCGGCAGCCCGGCGTTGGGCAAGAAGGTGATGGCAGCTGCTGCCAAGAACCTTACACCTGTAGTGTTGGAGCTTGGCGGAAAGAGCCCCTGCATTGTAGATGCTGATGCCGACATCAAGATTGCCGCACGACGCATTGCGTGGGGCAAGACACTCAATGCCGGACAGACCTGCATAGCTCCCGACTATCTTCTAATCCACAACAGCCGCCACAAGGAGTTTATCACCGAGTTCGGCAAGGCTCTTGAGCGTCTGCACGGCAGCGACATAAGAGCAAGCCGACATTTTGTGCGCCTTGTAAACGACAAGGCCTTTGAGCGTGTATCAGGCTATTTGAAAGATGGACACATAGCCTATGGCGGAACAATAAATGCAGCCGAGCGTTATATTGAGCCGACACTGCTTGTCGATGTAAAGCCCAATGCGCCCGTAATGCAAGAGGAAATTTTTGGCCCGATACTGCCAATGATACCTTTCGACAACCTTGACGAAGCCGTCGCATTCATAAGAGATAGGGAAAAACCCCTTGCGCTCTACTATTTTGGAAAGGATAGCACAGGCAAGGAGGTCATCCGCACCACCTCGGCCGGTGGCTCGTGCATCAACGACACCATTATGCACATCGCCAACGAGAACATCCCGTTCGGTGGCGTTGGAAATTCGGGAATGGGACACTATCACGGCAAGCTCAGCTTCGATTCATTCTCGCACCAACGTTCGGTTGTAACGACACCTACGTGGCTCGACCTGCCGTTCCGTTATATGCCCTACAAGATGTTCGGGCTGGTTAAAAAGCTACTGTAACCGGCAACAATAGAACAGAGATAACAAACATACACAAACATTTAAATTCTATTATATGAAAGAACACTTACTAAGCCTTGACACACTAAACATCAATTTAGGTTCGGGAGAGATGGTTATTGTAAACCTTATACTAGCCTTTGTAATGTTTGGCGTTGCACTCAGCATCAGAGTATCAACATTCAAGAGTATTCTTAAGAAGCCAAAATCTGTGGTTCTCGGCCTGATACTCCAGTGGTTCGCGCTACCTGCGCTGACTTGCCTTTTGACAATTGTACTCAACCCCATCATCACCCCAATGGTTGCATTGGGTATGATTCTTGTAGCATCCTGCCCTGGAGGAAACGTATCGAACTTCCTCTCATCACTCTCTAAGGGTAATGTGGAACTTTCGGTGTCAATGACAGCAATCACCACCCTTTTTGCTTCAATCATCACACCGTTCAACTTCTGGTTCTGGGGAACACACTACTGTAAATTCGCTGCAATAAGGAACAATATCCCCACATTGGATATTCCTTTCTCGGAGATGCTTTCGCAGATTATTCTCATCCTTGGTTTCCCCATTGTGCTGGGACTTCTCTGTTCGCACTATTTCCCAAATTTGTCCAAGAAAATCATCAAACCGTCACAGATACTCTCAATCATCTGTTTTGTGGCAATGGTAGTTGTGTCAATGACTCAAGTTCTCTCGGGGTTTGAACAGCGTTGGGAGGTTTATGCAGCTATCCTCAGCGCGCTTGTCATTGTGGTCATACACAATATCACAGCTTTGGGCGCAGGTTACTATGGCGGTAAATTCGTAAAGCTGCCCACAAAGGATTGCCGCACATTGGCTATCGAGATTGGCATTCAGAACTCGGGGCTTGCATTGGCACTGCTGTTCAACCCTGCTATATTCTCACCCGAGCTATGGAAGAGCAACGGTGGTATGGTAATTGTTGCAGCACTTTGGGGTATATGGCACATTATCTCGGGCTTGGCTGTATCTCATCTGTTCCGTCGTTCAAAAGCATAAAAAAATGAGCCGAAGAAGAAAATTGCAGGATAACGACAAACGTTATAATTTCCTGCACCTATTTGTCAATTTCGCAATAAAGGTATCATACCGCGATATAAAATACATTGGAAAGGAGCGTATCCCAAAAGATGCGGCAGTAATATTTGCACCCAACCACACCGGCGCACTTATGGACGCTTTGGTTCTACTTGCTATGGACAGCAAGCCAAAGGTGTTCATTGCGCGTGCCGACATCTTCAAGAACCCCAAAATCGCAAAGATATTGAGGTTTATGAAGATTATGCCCATTATGCGTATGCGTGACGGAGTCGAGGAGGTAAAGAAAAACAACAAGACCATAGAGACTGCGGCCGACGTACTCAAGGACAAGACACCATTGTGCATATTCCCCGAGGGAACACACCAGACAAAATACTCTATGTTGCCGCTTTCTAAGGGAATATTCCGCATTGCACTGCAAGCCAAGGAACTGCTCGGTGAGAAGCCTCTTTACATAGTACCCGTAGGTATAAGATATGGAAACTTCTACCGTTTCCGTTCATCGGTGCACATACAATTCGGCAACCCGATAAACATTGGAGAGTTCATTGCCGACAACAACGAAAAGAGTGTTCCCGAGCAGATGAACCTTATGCGCGAACTCCTCACCCAGCGCATCAGGGAAAATATCCACTACATTCCCAACAATGAGGAGTACGATGCCAAGAATGAGATTTGTGCAGCAATGTACGGCACACAGCGCAAGAGGTGCAAAAAGCACGGTGCAAACGCGTTGGTTACTCTGAACCGACAGACAGCTAAAGAGATTGAAACACTGAAGACAGAGAAGCCCGAGGCTGCCGAAAGGCTTATAGCACTTGGCAACGAGGCCGCCCAACTGCGTAAGGCAAACCGTATCAGCCTAAAATCTGTAGCCAAGCAGCGTAGTATTCCCGCTCAGATTGCCAGAGCACTGCTATTGTTTGTCACACTCCCCTACACGCTGTTCACCACAATATGCACACTGCCTGTAACAGTTGTTTGCAGCCTGTTGGAAAAGAAATTCAAGGACAGAGCCTTCCACAACTCGGTGCGCTTTGTAATCCGCCTGCTGCTGTGGCCGTTGCTCTTTATCATCTACACAACAATAGCCTTTTTATGCCTGCCTCAAATGTGGGCTTTGACAATCATAGCAGCACTGTTGCCTGCTATCGCAGTAACACAGGACACCCACCGGGCAGTGCGTATGGCAGTATCCGATTTCAAGCTATTTTGCAACAGACGCCTGAGGGCAAAATATGATGAAATAAGAAAATTCTTTTAAAGACCAGACACTATTATGAGACGATACGTTACAACACTTTTATGCGCAGCACTTGTATCGGCAAGCCTGTTTGCACAGACAAAAAATGATGCTGCCGACGCAGCATCGAACAAAAAAGAGATTGTAAAGACCGGTTTTAACTTCGGTCCCCTGCCTGTTGTTGCATTTGACGCCGACAAAGGACTTCAACTTGGTGCATTGTTGAATATCTTTGACTTTGGCGACGGAAGCGAATATCCCAATACACGACAGAAACTGTATCTCGAGGCATCATTCTTTACCAAAGGTTCACAGCTGTTTGTCATCAACTACGACAACAAATTCCTAATTCCCGGTGTACGTTGGGCTGCAACAGCCACACTCACAAACGAAAAGGCGATGGACTTCTATGGTTTCAACGGCTATCAATCCTATTTTGACTATGAAAAGATTGCAGCCGGAAAGGAGAATGAAAACGATTTCATCTACACTCCAAAGTACCGTATGAACCGCTTGAATTTCAATTTCAAGACCGACTTCACCGGCAACATCTGGAACAACAAGTTCTTTTGGGAGGCAGGATACCACTTCAACTACATAAAGGCCGGCTACGACAAGAAACAGGCTCTCAACCTTGACAAAATCAACAAAGGAAAGGATGAAAACAAGATGTTCCCCGAGAATGAGCCGACAATCTTTGACCTCTACCGTCAGTGGGGCATAATCTCGGACGACGAGGCTTGGGGTGGCATCAGCAGCGCACTGCGCATAGGATTGCTATACGATACACGCGACAAGGAAAATGCGCCGTCAAAAGGTATATGGGCCGAAGTACACGCCACACTTGCTCCCAAGTTCCTGGGTACGACCCACCCCTACTATCGCTATTCGGCAACATTCCGCCATTATGTACCAATAGTAAAGAACGATGTTCTTACATTTGCCTATCGTCTTAACTACGAAGGCTCGTTCGGCAACAGCACCCCATACTATATGTTGCCGTTCATCACCACAATGGGCTCGACATACGACCGCGACGGAATGGGCGGCTACCGCACCGTACGTGGTATCCTGCGCAACCGTGTCCAGGGCCTTGATATGGCAACATACACAGCCGAACTCCGTTGGCGCTTTGTACGTTTCAGTCTTTGGAAACAGAATATAGCATTCGGCCTGAATATCTTCAGCGACGGTACAATGGTCACACGTAACTACGATATGACATTCAAGGCAACAGAACAGCAGCTTGGCGAGAACTTTGCAGATGCGAAGAACGGATATGAGAGTTATATGGCACTCTCGGGCATCAAGAACGACCGCCCGCACATCACCGTCGGTGGCGGCTTGCGTTTCATTATGAACCAGAACTTCATCGTGGCATTCGAGTACGGTTTGCCGGTAAGTATGTTCAGCAAAGACCCTGTCATCAAGAAACAGGACGGCAACGGTGCGTTCTACATCAACACAGGATTTTTGTTCTAAAAGAACTTGTCCAATATCATAAATGAAAATGTCCGGCATACGCCGGACATTTTCATTATATCACCACCCTGTCAAGTATCCCACTTAGCGCTGCTATTGCAATGCCGTAATTTGTAATTGGAACGCCCTGTGCCTTTGCCTGACGCACACGCGACAGGACAGTGCGACGGTTGAACATACACGCCCCGCAATGTATCACCATATCATAAGCCGAAAGGTCATCAGGAAAATCATTGCCGCCCACAACATCAATTTTCAACACCTCGCCCAGCTTGCCGCGTAACAAGCGTGGCAGTTTCACACGCCCTATGTCCTCGTTCTGCGGTATGTGACTGCACGCCTCTGCAATGAGCACACGTGCCGTCGGCGGCAATGCAAGCAGAGCCTGTGCCCCAGAGCGGAAAGCATCAATATCACCCTTGTGCCGCGCCATAAGCACCGAGAAGGAGGTCAATGCAGTACCGTGTGGAACAAGTTTCTCAACCTGTGCAAACACTTGCGAATCGGTTATCACAAGCTGTGGCGGAGCAACGAGCGACTGCAACAGGCGCGGCAACTCCTCAAGGGCACAGCAAAGCGGAATACAGTGCTTGTCGAGCAGATTACGCAGAGTCTGCACCTGTGGCTGAATGATGCGTCCTTTGGGAGCCGATGCATCCTGTGGCATAACAAGCACCACAACATCACCGGGCTTTGCAAGCGAATAGGTTATATCATCGAGATTATCATCCTTTTCATAACACCGCACAATGCGCCCAAGCAACACTTCACACCCCTCGCCTGTCAAGGCCGAAAAGGGAACGACATCACAGCCCAACACCGTCTGCCACGCAGCTACACGCTCCGCACTATCCTCACAGTCGCACTTGCCGGCAACAACAATCACCGGCAACTGCTGTCCATTTATCAGCACAAGCCACTCCTTTTCAAGTGCGGCATTGCCATCATATTCACCAAGCAGCAGAATGGCAACATCGGCCCGTGCAAGCACCTTTCGCGCAGCATCGACGCGCATAGAACCAAGCTCACCCGCATCGTCAAACCCGGCAGTGTCTGCAATAACTGCTGCGCCCACACCCGGCAATTCAATGTTTTTCCACACGGTATCGGTAGTAGTTCCTGCAACATCGGACACAATGGAAACAGCCTGTCCTGCAATGCAATTCACAAGCGACGACTTGCCCGCATTCCTGCGGCCAAAAACGGCTATATTGTAACGGTTGGAACGAGCAACTGAGGTCATAACAATTAATGGTATTAAACAGATACAAAGGAAACAAAAAAAGTTGTATTTACAAAACAACCTTTTTCACATTAAAAATTTCATTATTTACGAACTTTAATCTATCTTCGCAATGTAATCGGACAACCGAATACAAATATTTTACATAATTTGCTCAATCGCCTCTGAATCACCACCTCGAGTAATGAACGAGCAAAGTATCACACGTGTTGAGAGTTTGCGCACAGGCGCGGGCTTTCTCATAGTGTGTGATGGTTTGTGGTGAACCAGGAGGCGTATGACGAGGGTCTGCGCTTTTTTTTATGTGGTCACGCGCAGCTTTTATGGAATCCAAATCAATGTTTAACAATAAAGAGCCCTGAAATTATGAAAAATGTCTCGCAAAAAACAGTGTCAATTCTAATATGCTGCGCACTTGTTTTCTTATATGTCTACACAAAGACAGACAATACCAACAAGAAAGAAGTATATGACAGAAAGCCTAAAGATGTAAACATTCTCAAAGAAAGCTACAGCTATGCCAGTGAGGATGATAAAGAATTTGCCACCGGTTTCAAATATGGAATTATAGAAGAATGTAAAAAGATGAGCAAAGAGACACCAATGAAATTTGACGATGGTCTCGTGCTGAAAAGGATTGATGTCACTGAGCAACTTATAACCTATTCATACCAATTCGAATTCGATAAATCAGAAGTAAGCGAAGACGAATGGAAGGATTTTTTAGAAGAGTCGAAAAAGGAAATAATGACAAATTTACTCACTGTTACAAATGAGACTCGAAAAGAGTCAAACATTTCACTTTCCAAAACTCTTGAACTGGCAGACATAAGATTTGAATATATTTATAGTGATATAAACGACTCTATAATAGGAGCCGTCCAATTGGACTATTTTGACTTTTACGGAATGTAAATAACAGACCTCAAATTGTCACATATTTCAAACATTTTGTCTTTCAGAACCTGAAATCCCTTTCGCCGTTGTCTATGCGGTCAAGATATTCGGCAGCTTTGGCGCGGGCGCGTTCATTTGGGACTGTGCCAAGCAGGCGCTTTATCATAGCTTTGCCTTTCTCTCGCGTAACGGGCGAGGCATAGTCCCGCAGATACTCTTTCAATGTTATAAGAGCATTCGGAAGGCAGCAGTTGGATATCTGCCCGTTCTTCAAAAGCGTCATAAAGCGGTCACCGGTGCGCCCCTCGCGGTAGCAGGCGGTGCAGAAACTGGGAATGTGGTCAAGGTCGAGAAGCCACTCGACCACCTCGTCGAGCGTGCGGTGGTCGGCAATGTCGAACTGCGCGGAGTTCTCATCGGGAGTCTCCTCGGTCACATATCCGCCCACACTGGTGCGCGAGCCGCCACTAATCTGCGAAACACCAAGTTCCAACAATCTCTCGCGGCTCTTGGCGCTCTCACGGGTTGAGATTATCATTCCCGTATATGGCACGGCAATGCGTATGATTGCTACAATTTTGTAGAAGATATCATCGGGGACTGCATTCTCAAAATCGGCAGTGTCAACGTCATCGGCTTTGCAAAGGCGCGGCACGCTTATGGTGTGCGGTCCAACACCGTATGTTGCCTCAAGATGTTCGGCGTGCATCAGAAGACCTATTAAATCGTAACGATATGTCTCGAGTCCAAAGAGAACACCAATGCCGACATCGTCTATGCCACCCTGCATTGCGCGGTCCATAGCCTCGGTGTGCCAGGCGTAATCTTTTTTAGGGCCTGTGGGATGCAGCATCTCGTAATTTGCCTTGTTGTATGTCTCCTGAAAAAGTATGTATGTTCCGATACCGGCATCGCGCAGACGACGGTAGTTCTCTACGGTGGTTGCTGCAATGTTCACGTTCACACGGCGTATCGCTCCGTTCTTGTGCTTTATGCTATAGATAGTATTGATGCTCTCGAGGATATACTCAATGGGGTTCATCAGCGGATGTTCGCCGGCCTCAAGAGCAAGGCGCTTGTGCCCCATATCCTGCAGGGCAATAACCTCGGCACGTATCTCCTCCTGCGTGAGTTTCTTGCGACGTATGCTCTTGTTCTTTGCGTGATAGGGGCAATAGACACATCCGTTGACACAATAATTGGACAGATACAACGGCGCGAACATAACTATGCGGTTGCCATAGAAACGGTGTTTTATTTCGTTGGCAAGGGCATATATCTGCTGCACAATGTCAGGGTCATTGCACTCAAGCAACACTGCGGCCTCGCGGTGTGTTATCCCTTTGTGTGCACGTGCCTTGTCCAATATGCTTTGCACAAGTGCCATATCATTACAGTTCTCGCGTGCATACTGCATTGTGGAACGTATCTCACTGTCACAAATGAATTCGGTTGCTATTGTAGATTTCGGATTGTACATATTTCACTTCATTTATTCACCATTCATAACTTGTACAGGTTTTCTCATTTAACCGCACTTCGTGCGCTTGAACCTCCATTGAAGTCTCCTCGGGAATAGTCTATAAAATAACCTATTTTGTCTAATTTTCCTGCAAGTACATCAAGCTGCTGTGCCGACTCTGAGCCATTGTTCTTTTTATTGTCGTATATGGTATATTTCTCACAATAAGATGGAGGGGTAACATTGGGCATCACAACATTTGCACCGGCAAGCACAGCACGTTCTGTACCATCGTCACAAAGGGTTGCCACAGCCGTTGTAGCCGGGATTAATGCCTTTGGAAAACGCAGACGCAAAAGCGAGATGAGCTGTAACGTAAGTTCCACACTACCGGGCTGTTCGCCGGCAAAGGGGGTTCCCGTGGCCGGTATAAAAGGGCCAATGCCAATCATCTGCGGTTGCAGTTCATCAAGCAGCATCAAATCCTCGACAAGATGTTCAGCCGTCTGCCCCGGTGAACCCACCATCATCCCGGCACCAACCTGATAACCGAGCCTCTTGAGGTCGGCAAGACAACGCAGGCGGTTGGCCTGGCTCATTGAGTGGGGATGCAACATTGAATAGTGTCCTGCATTTGCAGTCTCGTGGCGCAGGAGATAACGGTCTGCACCGGCATTACGCAGCAAGGAGTACCCCTCACTCGTGCGCTCACCGACAGACAGTGTTATTGCCTTCTCGGGGAATTCGGAACGGATTGCAGCAACAACATCGGCAAGCCATTCATCCCCCTGTACAGGGTCTTCCCCACCCTGCAGCACGAAAGTATTGAAACCAAGAGTGGCGGCAAAGCGGCAGCACCCAAGGATTTCGTCTTTGCCAAGTCTGTAACGTTGTGCCAATTTGTTTGCACAACGTAAGCCACAGTAGTTGCAGTTATTGCGGCAATATGAGCTAATCTCAATGAGAGCGCGAACATAGACACCTGTTGAAAAGTTGCTTTGCGCCACACCACGTGCCAAGAGAGCAAGTTGCCTGCGCTGCCCGTAATCGGGTTCGGCAAGCAGTCTCCTCCACGCATCGGCCGGCATTGAGGCTGGCGATGCAAGCAGTTCCAACAAGTTGTCGAAGTCGTTTTCTCTCATTTTTGCATATAAACAAAAAACATTATTGCAAAAATAGTTGAATTAGTAGTTTTTTAGCTATTTTTACCGCAAAATTTAATAACTACAAAACTAACCATAATCATATATGTTCATCCGTTACCGTCTTTTATCGAAACTTGTGGCAATGTGGAAGAATAACGAACTTCTGCAAAAGATTGACCGTATGCCATACGAGATGTATCCACGCAACCAAAAGCCCAAAGGGCGATGCTGCATACACAAGGAGCGTGCTGTGATAAAATACAAGACAATGGCAATGATGGGCTTTACAATGCAGGATGAAACCGACGAGATGACACCGTTGAGCAGTTATGCACGACTGATGCTAACCGGGAACAACCACAATGACAAGAGAATGTTTCTGCACGTGATGGATGAAGCCTGTTCATCGTGCGTAAAGACCAACTACGAGGTATCAAACCTGTGCCGAGGTTGTGTTGCACGCCCCTGTTATACAAATTGCCCCAAAGACGCAATCTTCTATGACAAGGAAGGAAAGGCACATATCGACCACGACAAGTGCATCAGCTGTGGCAAATGCCACCAGGTGTGCCCCTACCACGCAATCATCTATATGCCTGTTCCCTGCGAAGAGGCGTGCCCTGTAAAGGCCATTTCAAAGGATGAATACGGAGTTGAGCACATAGACCCCGAGAAGTGCATCTACTGTGGCAAGTGCCTCAATGCCTGCCCCTTTGGCGCAATATTCGACAAGTGCGTGGCATTTGACGTGCTCAAGGAGATGCGCGCCGGTAAAAAGGTGATAGCAATGGTTGCACCATCGGTGCTTGCACAGTTCGGCAAACCTATCGAGCAGGTATACGGTTCACTGAAAGCTATGGGTTTCTATGATGTTGTGGAGGTTGCATACGGAGCAGAAGAGACCATACGCCGCGAAGCCGAGGAGTTGAAAGAGAAATTGGAGGAAGGACAGCCTTTTATGACTACAAGTTGCTGCCCGGCCTACGTAAACCTTACAAAGAAACACATCCCCGAGATTGTCAAATATGTATCATCGACAGGTTCTCCTATGCACTACACCGCAATATATGCCAAGGAGAAGTTCGGTGAGGAGTGCATAACGGTGTTCATAGCCCCCTGCGCATCGAAAAAGGCCGAGGGCGCCGATGACAAGAACGTTGACTTTGTGCTCACGTTCCGCGAGATTGATGCCATACTGCAAGGCTTGGGAATTGACATTGAGAGCACAATGCCCTACACACCGGCCGAGAGCGCTTGCCGCGATGCACACAACTTCGCAAAGACAACAGGTGTGTTCACAGCCGTGAAGAACCACATTGGCGATGAAAGCCTGGAAGGCGTGGTGATTGCCGACCTTAACAAAAAGAACATTGCAATGCTCAAAGGCTATGCCAAGACCGGCAAATGCCCCGGTAAGCTCATAGAGGTGATGTCTTGCCCGGGTGGTTGCATCACAGGCCCTTGCACCTGCAGCCAGGGCGGAGAGGCTGCACGCCGTTTTGAAGCAGAAGTAAAGAAGAGATAAGCAACTGTTTAAACAGTTTCTAAAATTTTGTCGGGCGAAGATAAATGGTTATCTTCGCGCCTAATTAAAAGAGTTGGAAAACAATAGATGATAGAACGCCATTTTATACTTGACGGTATTGACCCGGTAGGTTTCTACGGAGCAGGAAACATACATTTGCAGATGCTCAAAAAGCTCCACCCCAAACTGCGCATTGTTGCACGCGACAATGTAATAAAAGCGTTGGGCGACGAAGAAGAATTGGAACGGTTCGGCAGGGTCATCGACCTGCTGAAAGAGTATTGCAACAAATACAACAGCCTCAACGAAGAGGCTATAATAGACGCAGTGAACGGCAAGCGTGGCGACAAGGGCAGCGACAGCAACGTTATTGTATATAACATAAACGGCCGCCCCATCTATCCACGCACCGAAAATCAGTGTCGCCTTGTAGAGGAGTACAAGAAAAACGATATGATATTTGCCGTGGGCCCTGCCGGAACAGGAAAGACCTATATGGCCATTGCGCTTGCAGTAAAGGCGCTGAAGAACCGCGAGATTAGGAAAATAATATTGAGCCGTCCGGCTGTTGAAGCCGGTGAGAAGTTAGGATTTCTGCCCGGTGATATGCGCGACAAGATTGACCCGTATCTGCAACCGCTCTATGACGCGCTGGAGGATATGATACCCCTTGCAAAACTCAAGGAGCATATGGACAGTAATGTGATACAGATTGCCCCACTCGCCTTTATGCGTGGCCGCACACTCAACGATGCCGTTGTAATACTTGACGAAGCGCAGAACACCACTCCGCAACAAATCAAGATGTTCCTCACCCGAATGGGCAACAACACCAAGATGATAATCACCGGCGACCTCACACAGATTGACCTTCCACAGAGCAACACATCGGGACTGATGCACGCACAGAGAGTGCTCAACGGTGTTACGGGCATTGGCTTTGTGACACTTACCAAAAAAGACATCGTGCGACACAAGTTGGTGACACGTATAGTCGAGGCATACGAAAAGCACGAAAAACAGGCCGCAGAGAAAGCTGCCGAAAAGAAAAACAAGAACGATTGACAATAACTTAAAACAAAAATACAATGGCTAAAGCATTAACAAACACTGAATTCAAATTCGAGAACCAGAAGAACGTTTATCACGGCAAAGTACGCGATGTCTACACCGTAGGTGATGACAAGCTCGTTATGGTTGCAACCGACCGCATTTCGGCATTCGACGTTGTACTCCCAAAAGGCATCCCATTCAAAGGACAGATGCTGAACCAGATTGCAGCAAAGTTCCTCGATGCAACAGCCGACATCGTTCCAAACTGGAAACTCGCCACACCCGACCCTATGGTTACCGTTGGTGTAATGTGCGAAGGCTTCCCCGTCGAGATGATTGTCCGTGGCTACCTTTGCGGCTCGGCTTGGCGCGCCTACAAGAGCGGTGTACGCGAGATTTGCGGCGTGCAGCTCCCCGAGGGTATGAAGGAGAACCAGAAGTTCCTACAGCCCATCATCACCCCGACCACAAAGGCAGAGATTGGTGAGCACGATGCCGACATTTCAAAGGAGGAGATTCTTGCGCAGGGTCTCGCAACCCCCGAGGAGTATGCACTTCTGGAGAAGTACACACTCGCCCTCTTCCAGCGCGGAACAGAGATTGCAGCAGAGCGTGGCCTTATCCTCGTTGATACAAAGTACGAGTTCGGCAAGCACAACGGCACAATCTATCTTATGGACGAAATCCACACCCCCGACAGCAGCCGTTATTTCTACTCCGAGGGTTACGAGGAGAAGTTCGAGAAGGGCGAGCCACAGAAACAGCTCTCTAAGGAGTTTGTGCGCGAATGGCTTATGGAGAACAACTTCCAGGGCAAAGAGGGACAGCAGGTTCCTGAGATGACAGACGAAATTGTAGAGAGCATCAGCAACCGCTACATTGAGCTTTACGAGAATATCACAGGTGAGAAATTTGTGAAGGAGGAGTGCGAGGACATTCACTCACGAATTGAGAACAATGTAAAGAACTATCTCGGATAAAAGAAGATGAGCTACAGACACGAAGAGTTGAAACCTTATCGCAACGAAGGTGAAAAAGCCGAACAGATTGAAGAGATGTTCGACAACATTGCTGCAGAATACGACAAGTTCAACTACATAGCATCATTTAATATTGACAGGATATGGCGCAAACGCGCCATATCCGCTTTAAAGCCATTTGCTCCACGCAAAGTGCTGGACATTGCCACAGGCACAGGCGACCTTGCCTTGCTCATAGACAAAATACTCAGCCCCGAAAGCATCATAGGCTGCGACATTTCGGAGGGGATGATGCAGGTTGCGCGCGAGAAGTGCAAAAAGCGAGGAGTCACGAACATCGTTTTTGAAAAGGAGGACTGCACTGCCCTCACCTACCCGGCCGAGAGTTTCGACGCCGTGACATCGTCTTTCGGCATAAGGAATTTCCAACAGCTTGACAAAGCGTTAGGCGAGATGCATCGCGTGCTTCGCAAAGGCGGTCATTTAGCAATCCTTGAGTTGTCTACACCTGTAAAATTCCCGATGAAACAACTCTTTCCGCTATATGCACGTTACGTTATGCCGTTTTTGGGCAGGCTATTTTCAAAGGACGCCAAGGCATACAAATATCTCCCCAATTCCATTGCAGCATTCCCACAAGGCGAGGTTCTGCAAAACGCCGTGAAGAGAGCCGGCTTTGAAAAGGTGGAGTTCCACCGTTTCACAGGCGGAGTTTGTACATTCTATCTTGCTACAAAATGAAATTATACGGAATTATCGGCTATCCGCTTGCCCAGTCGGCAAGCCCGGCATTCTTCAACAACAAGTTTGACACAGAGGGCATTGACGCCCGCTATATTCCTTTTGAAATTGAGAGTACCGACGAACTGCCCCGTATAATTGAGCAACATCCCGAGCTTTGCGGTTTCAACGTCACCATCCCGCATAAAGTGAATGTTATGCAACACCTTGCAGGCATAAGCGACGAGGCAAAGGCAATAAATGCCGTGAATGTGGTGAAAGTGACACGCGACAGTGAAGGTAAAGCACAACTTTGGGGATATAACAGCGATGTCATAGGTTTCTCGCGTTCTATTGAGCCTTTGCTCTGCGCCCACCAAAAGAGAGCGCTTGTGCTTGGCACCGGTGGAGCATCAAAAGCCATTGTATATGCGCTTGAGAGGTTAGGTATCGAGGTGCAGCAAGTATCGCGTAAGGCAAGCGGGAAGGCAATTGCATACGAGGATATCACGCCCGCCATTATGCATAGCCACACGGTAATAGTAAACTGCACGCCACTTGGAATGACAGGGCACGGCATTGACCAATGCCCCGATATCCCCTACTCACTGATTGGCAGAGAACATCTGCTGTACGACATTGTCTACAACCCCGAGAACACCCTCTTTTTGCAAAAGGGAGCGGCACAAGGAGCCACAACAAAAAGCGGATACGAGATGTGGTATTTGCAGGCTCTTGCCTCGTGGGAAATATGGAACAAATAACAGAACACAAATGACAAACCGCAACAACAGCACAGCAAGGCTTCTGAGCCTGTACGCACAAATATGGCTGTATCAGTTTCTTGGCATTGCAATATTTGCCATAGCACGCCTTGCATTTCTTTTCACACTTGGTGGGGAGAGCCTCTTCACCACAAACAAGGATTGCCTACTGCTCTACGCTTGGAATGCCTGGAGATTTGACATACAATCAATCACATACGTAACACTGCCTGCGTTGCTCGTCTCGCTCATTGTCGCATTCTTCAAAAGCGAGAGAAGTTACAATAGATGCAAAAAGTTCATACGCGGCTACTATTCACTCTTTTGGGCACTTGTTGCAGTGTTGGCGCTTGCAGAGTTCTATTTCTATCAGAATTTCAACACGCGCTATAACGTAGTGTTCTTCGATTTCTTTGACGAGGGGCCGCTTGGCCTGATAAGGACAATGTGGGAGGATTACCCCTTTATGGGTATTCTATCATTTATGCTTGCCGTAGGCGGCATCACTTTCCTCGCCGGTAAATATATATACAACAGAAGGATTGCGGTGCGCAAGCGGGCGGGCACAATACCAAGTATCATATCCCTGATTATCATTTGCGGAGTGACTTTTGTATTTATGCGAGGCTCGGTAACAACCTACACGTTACAGGTTGAAGCCTTCATAGTGTCACCCGACGACAACATCAACACAACAGTTCCCAACGCTCTTTATATGTTAAAGAAAGCATACAAAGAGAGAAAGGAGAGTTTCAAACTGAAAAGCGATGGACAGATACTCGGAGAGAGCGGTTTCTCATCATTCGAAGAGGCCATAAGAGTTGCAGCACTACCCGGCAGGGAAAGCAACAGCAGCCTGGAGGAGACCCTTTTTACTACAATGCATAAGGAGGATACAACAGCACAGCCCAACATTGTACTTATTATGAACGAGAGTTGGAGCCGATACCTGATGGAATTTGACAAAGATGAAGAGCTTGACTTGCTGTGCTCGCTGCACCCGCACATAAAGGAGGATATTGTATTGAAGAACTACCAATCGGTACGCAACGGCACAATATATTCGCTTGAAAATGTCATTTTGGCAATGCCTTATCAGCACTATTTCCAATCGTACTACCGATATGACAGCCTTGAGACATCAATAGCCTATACTTTGAAGAAAAGCGGCTATTCGACACGTTTCATTGCAGGTATGGACCCCACGTGGGAAAATCTCAACGAAGCGCTGAAGGTGCAGCATTTCGACCGTGTAGACGGACGTGTACAGATAATGAATGCCATTGATGGCAGCACAACAAGCGAGATTGGAGTGTATGACGAGTTTCTATATAAATATCTGGCGCAAGAACTGGAAAAGGAGAACGCAAACGGAGAGCCGCACTTCATAATGGCAATAACAACAACAAATCATCCGCCATTCACCTACCCCGATAATATGAACCTGCCACCACTTACCGATGAGTGGTACAACTCTCCAAGCATAACAGGAAACGAGAATGTAAAGACAAAATATGGTTTGGGAGCACAGTATTCCAACCGCTGCCTGGGCGACTTCCTCACTTGGTTAAAGAGCAGCAGCTTGGCCGAGAACACCATTGTCATTGCCACAGGAGACCACAATGTACGCAGCATTCTCAACTACGACATTATCCCATCGGAGTACAAGCACGCAGTACCGTTCTACGTCTATCTGCCGTCAAAGTACCGTATGAGCGATACAGCCAAGCGCACAGTTGAAGAGAGGTTCGGTTGTCACTATGACATACTGCCCACAATAGCCGCTTTTGCCCTCAAAGACAACGCAAAATACTTGAACATTGGAAACAATCTCCTCGACACGCTTGCTGACAACGAGAGATATTTCAGTTACAACGAGTTGCAAACCCTCTCACCTGCAAATGTCGACAGCGACTCGATAAAACGTATGGTGGAAGCACGTGAGACATTGTTAAAAATCTATTTCCAACGTATTTTCAACAAATAGAAATAATGCCGGCAATCGATTGTTGCCGGCATTATTTCTATTCTATTATCTACACCAGATATTATTTATTCCCGGTATAGCTTCCACGGATTATCTGAAAATCGGGGTGCACCTCGGCAAAAGCATTGTCTGCAATTTGTACGCCCTCGGGAACGTATGCAACCTTCAGGTTAGGACACTTCTCAAAAGCCCAAGGCTCAATGCTTGATGTACCTTCTGCCACCACAACAACCTCAACATTGTTGTTGCCGTAAATCAAGTTCTTGCCAATACTCTTCATAGGCAACAACTCAATAGTCTTCATTGCCGCAGGAATATATTTAGGTTCATCCGAACCAATATTATATACAACACCCTTGTAGCTTGTCAATGTAGGATGCTGAGGGTCAACATGTATGTACTCAACATTTGTTCCGTGATAGTTAAGACCTACACGATTTATGCCGAAAGTTTCAATATTCTTTCCTATGTAGAGTTCACGCACATTTGCAGGCAAATCGGATGTAGGATTAAAAGAAGTCACCTGATAACCACCTACGCTGTAAGGAGTTACAAAATACTTGGATTTTGTATTTACAGAACAGATGTTCAGATGTGCTTCATTGAAATCGAACCGGCAACCCTCCTTGTCAAAAAGAATGACATCGAACGACTGTGGAATCAAATGAGTATAGGATGAAGTCTTCGCCATCTCAAAGATGCCACCGTTTGTGGGGTCACTCACATACCACACGCCGTCGCAGTTCACATAGTTCCACGCGTGTCCGCCAAACACTCCATAGCCGTTAAGATAACCGTTTGTAACAAGAACGGGAACACCCTGGCTGTGCAACATCACAAACAACAGGTTCGAATAACCTTGACACACCGCTATTTTCTTGACAAATACCGGATAGGGGTCATTGTTCACATAAGAACCGTCGGAATATTCTGTTCCGTACTTTATGTTTGAAGTAATCCAATTGAAACATTTGTCGTGAATTTCCTTCTGCTTGGTACAGCCCTTTACCAGATTGTCTGTAAACAGCTTTATCTCCTGATATTCAGTCTCTGTTATGACAATTCGTCCCATAGTGTCGGTGCAGGCAATACCTGCAGAGCGCAATAGGCTTGATGCCGTATTTTGAGTATCATAGGGATTGAGCCTGCTTGAACCGTCAGCATTTGGGAATGTCGGTGGCACTTCCTCCTCTTCCTCAGTCTCTACATCAAAGGTAATACTTTCAATCTCTGCAACATTGTATGTCATTGTCTCACCGTTAGAGAAGGTGATATGCATTATGTCTTTTTTCTCCTGCGCATTTGCAAACATAGCAAGCAATGCCAACATCAAAATATTGGATATACGTTTCATCGTCTTATAAATTTAATGGTTATATCGTTATAGTTCAATAAATATATTCCTGAAGGAATTGTGTGAAGCTGAATTACAACCAAGCCATTGCCATCGGCCTTTTCGGACATAACAATGCGGCCATCTACAGAGTAGACACTCACAATGCCATCCGGCTTCATATTCTCAACTCTGATACATTCACTCTCAATTTCAACAGTTCCGTTCTCACAAACATCTTCAATGCCACTTGGCACATCCATCTTGAATCTGATGTCGAGCACATCCGAGCGTTTCACCTTTGCCTGCGAAACCGATGAGACAATCTTCACCGAGTCGGCAACGAAAGTCATCTCAGGCTTTTCATTCAAGAAAAAGCTCACCGAAGAGCCGTCCCGCATAGACAGGCACAGAGCCAACTCCTCCTGCGCATATATCAAACCCGACAGAAGTGAGAAGAACAAGAGTAATACTACTTTTCTCATACTAATCTGTTTTTTTAATGATACATTATTATAATTATTATTCAACTCTCTGTTTAACCTCTTCAACACCATCAATCTGCGATATACTGGTGGTAACCTCCTGCAATTCGGCCGACGAGTGCACAAGGAACTCCATTGTACAATAGCCTATTGCATCGCGACTTGTTGTCGAGATACGCGTGAGCGACAGCTGCAATTTATTGGTTATGCAATCTATAAGGTCAATAAGAAGATGATTGCGGTCAATCACAACAATATCAATCTTCACAGGATAGAGGAACTCACGGTCCTCCTCAAAATTCACGGCAACAATATCATCGCCACGCTGCGAGGCAAGACGTATGGCTACCTTGCAGTCGCGTCGGTGTATGGATATGGAACCGTCAGGGTTCTTGAAACCGATAACTTCGTCACCGGGTAAAGGACGACAGTTCTCGCAACGGTCATACTGTAACTTGCGTTGCTTGTTGAGGAAACTGTTTATATGCGATTTTGCCTTGAAGGTCGACACGTGCTCGAGCCAGTCACTCTTTGGCGTGACATTCTCGTTAGAGCCAATCTGCACTACGTCGCCGCTCTCAAGCTCTGTCTTTATCGAACTCAACAATCCGTTTATGCGGGCATAGTGGGCGTGCAGTCCAAGTTCACTGTGTATCTCAAAGGCAAAGTCGAGTGCCGTAGCTCCCTTTGGCAAGATAATACCTTTACCTTCGGGAGTATATGCTACAATGTCGTCGTTATAGAATGACGAGGTTACACCATCCATATACTCCACCTCCTTACCACGGGTAGCCATCTCCTGAAGAACGTGCTTGAACTTCTCGAGCCAATTGGTAATCGTAGTCTCCGTGCTCTCGGCAATACATCCGAACTGCGACTTGCGAATCATCCTCTCCGATGATATATGCACCTCTTCCCAAGTTCCCTGCGGCGTGAGAAGTTTCACGTGATAGCTCTGATAGCCGTTCTCCTTTGGCGAGTCGATGTAGTTTGCCACACTTCCGGGCTTCTCCTTGAAACGGTCGGTGAGGATTGAGTATATCTTCAAGCTCATATCCTTCTCGGAGTAGTCGTGCGTGTTGGGATATATGATGCGTATATAATATTTGCCTTCGACGTGCTTGAAATCGCACCCGCTACTGTTCATCTTGCGCCACGCGCTGTAAGGACCACGTGAGTAGACCTCGGTACGAGCCATCAAAATATCGTTATTTTCGAGCAGACGCTCAATCTCAAAGAGAAAAGCCTTCAATCCCGGCTCGCGTTCTTTTTGCTCTATTGTGAGTTGCTCATCAATGTAGGCATAGTCTCGCGGACAACGGTAGCGGAACGAGAGGTTCTCCATCTCGCGCTTGATGTAGTAAAGACCCAGGCGGTGTGCCAACGGAGCATAGAAATAATCGGTTTCGCCGGCAATCTTCATCTGCTTGTCGGGGCGCATACTGCTGAGCGTTCGCATATTATGCAGACGGTCGGAGAGCTTTATGAGCAGAGCACGAATATCGTAATGCAACGAGTCGAGCATCTGCTTATAGTTATCTATCTGGCTGGATGTCTTCACACTCGTGTTTTTCTTTTTCTTCTTTGTCACCACATTGACAAGGAAAGCGACATCATCGCCAAAGCGCTCCTTTATATCCTCTATGGTATAAGGGGTATCCTCTACCACATCGTGCAAAAAAGCCGCAATAATGGGGTTTGCCCCCAGACGCAACTCCTCGGCTACAATCTGTGCAACAGCAACAGGATGCATAATATACGGCTCGCCTGATTTGCGACGCTGCTCCTTGTGAGCCTCACGGGCAAGATAGTAGGCATCACTGATACGTTTGATATCTTCGGCCGAGAAACGACGGGAAAGCCGCACCAACAACCCCTCGACCTTTTCATCTATTTTTTTGCTTTCAACATCCATATTTTTTTCATTAATTGCAGAGTCCGCCGGTAAATAGCAACGCACATCCGCCGTAAGGTGCGAATTTGAAAAAAAAATAGTCAATGTCAAAATTTTTTTTGAACAATTTGCCGCAATGCAACAAAAAAAGATAAGGTCAACTATTATTCAATTTTATTTCGTTTTTTACATCGTTTTTACTTAACTTTGCACCTTACTATAAAAAAGAGTACTATTATGATAGAAAAGATAAACGGTTTGCTCCAGGAAATCGCAGTTTCAACAGCTACCAACGCCGAGGAATTGGAAGCTCTGCGTTTGAAGTACCTGAGCAAGAAAGGTATCATCAACGGTCTTATGGCCGAGTTCCGCGAAGTGCCTGCCGAGCAGAAACGCGAAGTTGGTGTAAAGATAAACGAGTTGAAGAACGCAGCACAGGAGCATTTCAATGCCCTTAAAGAGCAGATTGAGAACAAGGAGGAGGCGCAATGCGAGATTGACCTCACACGCCCGTCCTACCCCACCACACTGGGCACACGCCACCCGCTATCAATTGTAAAGAACGAGATTGTGGACATCTTTGCACGCTTGGGATTCTCCATTGCAAATGGTGTAGAGGTTGAAGACGACTGGCACGTATTCTCGTCAATGAACTTTGCCGAGGACCATCCCGCACGCGATATGCAGGACACATTCTTCATCGAGGCGCACCCCGACATCATCCTGCGCACACACACCAGCAGCGTGCAGAGCCGTGTGATGGAGACAAGCCAGCCACCAATCCGCATCATCGCCCCGGGCCGTGTTTACCGCAACGAGGCCATCAGCTACCGCGCACACTGTTTCTTCCACCAGTTGGAAGGTCTCTACATAGACAAGAACGTGTCGTTCACCGACCTCAAGCAGGTGCTCCTTCTTTTTGCACAGGAGATGTTCGGCAAGGACACCAAGATTCGTCTGCGCCCGTCATACTTCCCGTTCACCGAGCCAAGCGCCGAGATGGACATCAGCTGCAACATCTGCGGCGGTAAGGGTTGCCCATTCTGCAAGAACACAGGCTGGGTTGAGATTCTTGGCTGCGGTATGGTAGACCCCAACGTGCTCGAGCTTTGCGGCATAGACAGCAAGGTCTACTCGGGCTACGCATTCGGTATGGGTATTGAGCGCATCACCAACCTCAAGTATCAGGTGAAGGACCTTCGCCTCTTCAGCGAGAACGACGTACGTTTCCTCAAACTGTTCGAGAGCGCAAACTAAACAGCTATGGCTACAACCATATATATGACTCGCCACGGCGAGACAATAGAGAACTCAAAGGGTCTGTTCCAGGGACAGACACCGGGACATCTGTCGGAACTTGGCATTGAGCAGGCACACTCGTTGCGCCCACGCATTGCCGGGTTAGAATTCGATGTTGTTCTTTGCAGCGACCTCAAACGCTGCCTCGACACCGCCGAGATTGCCCTTGAAGGCATTGAGTGCACCTTTATTAAAGAGCCTCTGCTGCGCGAGCGCGACCTGGGCAACCTTGCAGGCACCCCCATCAAAGGTGCAGTGTACAACGAAACCGTTGAGACCGAGGAGTCAATGAAAGAACGCGCACACAAATTCCTTGACAAGGTGCGCCGCGAATACCCGGGAAAGAAAATCCTCGCATTCAGCCACGGATTTTTCTGCCGCATAATGGAAGCGGAGATAAAAGGAGTAACCCACCGCGATGTCACCCTCTTCGGCAACTGCGAGATT
>JAFYWV010000050.1 GCA_017546505.1 Bacteroidaceae bacterium | reverse complement strand
TTCCTTACGCTTCCTGTTTCAAAAAAAATAAGAAACAGGGTTGTACTGCTTGTCTGTAATGGAATGTTGTCAAGGATCTATCGTCGCTGTCGCTCAGCGCCGCGTTGCCGCGTTGCTTCCCGAAAGCGAGTGCAAAGGTAAAGCAAATTTTTGAACTAGCAAACTTTTCAAAGAGTTTTTTGTTAAAAAAGCGAGAAAAATTTAATTACGCATCAAAAACTGCGCAATTATATTAAATTCTTGACAAATTTGTTAAAAAACCGCATAAATAAAAAGCATTTCTTGCAAATATTTTTTTTGCAGAGAGACTATAGATATTGCATTTTTACTTCAACAACAATTCCGGATATGATGAAACAAGAACAGAAGCCACTGTTTTTTTTTAATCAAAATTGGTTATAGAAGAAAAAGAGAGGCGTTTTGTTTTGTACAACGCACGGTTTACTGTATCTTTACGATATAATTATATTAATAAGGTAATGGCATATTCCGACAGTCACAGATACAAAATAGACCGAGAAACAATCGAACGCATTCTTGACAGCGCCAAAATCGAGGAGGTGGTCGGGGATTTTGTAACATTGAAACGGCGCGGAGTCAATTTGATTGGACTTTGTCCGTTTCATAACGAGAAGACACCATCGTTCACAGTCTCACCGGCAAAGAACCTGTGCAAATGTTTCGGTTGCGGCAAGGGAGGCAATCCCGTGCACTTTATTATGGAGCACGAGCAGCTGAGCTACTACGAGGCGCTCAGATGGCTTGCAAAGAAATACCATATAGAAATAAAGGAGCGCGAGATGACCGACGAGGAGAAACGCGAGGAGAGCATACGCGAAAGCCTTTTCGTCATCAACCAATACGCATTACAGCATTTTATAGACACCCTGCACGAGAGTGAAGAGGGAAAGGCCATCGGATTGAACTATTTTCGCCACCGTGGCCTGCGCGACGAAACAATAAAAAAGTTCTGCCTGGGCTATTCGTTGGAGCGTCGTGACAGTTTCGCCAAGAAAGCAGTCGCCGCAGGCTACAAACCCGAGCTGATTGCCAAGAGCGGCGTGTGCTACAGCACCGACGACGGCCGCTTGCAGGACCGTTTCTGGGGACGTGTGATTTTTCCCGTGCACACTATATCGGGAAAGATAGTAGCATTCGGCGGACGCATATTGCAGAACAACGCCAAAGCGGCAAAATATGTAAACTCACCCGAGAGCGAGATTTACCACAAAAGCGACCATCTGTATGGACTTTACTTTGCCAAGCAGTCAATAATACAAAAAGACCACTGTATTCTTGTGGAAGGATACCTTGACGTGATATCAATGTACCAATCGGGCATACAGAATGTCGTTGCCTCATCGGGAACATCACTCACAACGGGGCAGATAAAACTGATACACCGTTTCACCAAAAACATAACCCTGTTGTATGATGGCGACAAGGCCGGAATAAAAGCCTCAATCCGAGGTATTGATATGCTCTTGGAAGAAGATATGAATATCAACGTTGTTCTGCTGCCCGAGGGAGAAGACCCCGACAGCTATGCACAGACACACTCAACCGAGGAGGTCGAGCAATATATCGAGAGGAACAAGGTCGACTTCATACGTTTCAAGACCAATCTTCTGCTCGATGAGGTGGGCGAAGACCCAATTCGCCGCGCCGGGCTTGTCAGCGACGTTGTGAAAAGCATAGCTGTTGTGCCAAATGAAATTCTGCGTAGCGAATATGTAAAGAAATGCAGCGAAATGCTCAACATCACCGAGCAACTGCTTGTCAAAGAGGTAGGCAAACTGAGACGCCAGAAAGCCGAGGAGATGTACAAGAAACAGCCGGCCGACAGCGCCACCTCGGCAGAAGAAGCAAACAGCACAAACAAAGCAGCCAAAATTGACGAGTTCCAGCAAAGCATAATCAGCAACTACAACAACCCGTTGCACCAGAAGGAGAGGGGCATAATACAGTTCCTGCTGAAAAACGGCGGAAAGATATTGCAAGTTCCCGAGAACAAGAGCACCGGCACACCGGCGTTTACAGAAACAGTGAACTCGCACCTGTACTACTCTTTCAGCGACGACGGCATAGAGATGTCGCACCCGCTATACAAAAAAATATTTTCCGAGGCAGGAGAATATGCCAACGACGCCGGTTTTGACCCCGAAAGCCACTTTATGGCGCATCCCGATGTTGAAATTTCCAAGTTGACAGCAGAACTGTGTGGAGAGCGATACCTTTTGAGCAAGACATTCACCGAACAAGCCGGTGACGAGCGCAACGAACAAGCCGTGATGTTCGAACAGACAACACGCCTTGCAGTGGCATACAAATTGAGCATTGTAGACGAAATGCTCAAGGAGACGATGAACCGCTTGAAAAACCCCGAAGTCCTGGCAAACCCCACAGCGCTACAAGAGGCTATGGAGGATTTCAAGTATCTTAAAGAGACACAAGGCGCACTCAACGATGTGTTGAAAAGCTATGGTTTCGGGAACGTAGCCCTCAATACTTAAGGAAGGCGAAAGGTTAAAACCGAAAACCAAGATTCAAATACAGTAAGTTCGCGCCAACTTTCACCTTTCAGTTTGTAACGCGCGCACGCGTATATAATAAGGTAAAAGCAAAACAGGTTGCACCGTTTGGTGCAACCTGCCTTATTCATACAACAAAATCTTTATCTGTCACGCAACAGATTCATAAACTCCTCGCGTGTCTTTGCCTGGTTGAACGCACCGCAGAAATCGGACGTTGTGGTAATTGAATTCTGTTTTTTCACACCACGCATCTGCATACACATATGCTGAGCCTCGACAACAACCATCACGCCAAGCGGGTTCAGTGTCTTTTGTATACACTCCTTGATTTGCAGAGTGAGCCTCTCCTGCACCTGCAGACGACGCGAATAAACCTCTACCACACGGGCAATCTTGCTCAAGCCGGTTATGTAACCGTTGGGAATGTATGCAACGTGTACCTTGCCAAAGAAAGGCAATATATGATGTTCGCACAAAGAGTAGAAATCGATATCCTTGACAATGACCATCTGGCTGTAGTCCTCCTTGAACATTGCACCACGCAATATAGCCTCGGGGTCCTCATAGTAACCGGCTGTGGTGTCAAGTATGGCACGGGCCACGCGGTCGGGAGTCTTCAGCAAGCCCTCGCGCTCCTTGTCCTCACCAATGAGCTCCAACATCTTGCTACAGCACTCCATCAAGCCTTCTATGCGTTTTTCTCTATCTTCTCCACTCATTTTTTATATCAATAAGGCAGGTTAATCAAACATTTCTTCACCGAGATTTCCTTAAACTTCTTTGTTGCCCTCAGACGGTACATAAGGAGCTCAGCCTCTTCACGAGTGCGGAAGTCGCCATACTCGCAAGTTCTGATAGGTGACTCAAAGACCACGTACACCTCGGCACCCGGATAATTGGCACGCATATACTCGGCCATAGCTTTTGCCTCATCACGCGCCTGAGCCGAATTGTTTCCGGAGTAGACAAGCACTCTGTAACCTTCGACCTGCTTCATCTCACCATCAGCATTCGCCATTGAGCCCATCAGACTCATCAGTTTTTCGGGTTGGTTTATGCGTACTTTGCCCTCGCCCTGAGCATAGCTTTCGATTTTAGAGACAATGGTGCTCTGTGCCCCCGCACAGAGGACACAGAACAACATAGTCAAAAGCATTGCAATGCGTTTCATTACTTGAAAGCGTCGATAATACCCTTGAAATCGGCAACCTTGAGAGCAGCACCACCGATGAGACCACCGTCAACGTTAGGATTTGCGAACAACTCCTTTGCGTTGCTTGGCTTGCAGCTGCCGCCATAGAGGATTGAAGTGTTCTCTGCAACCTCGTTACCATACTTCTCGGCAATTGTAGAGCGGATGTAAGCGTGGATTTCCTCGGCCTGCTCAGGAGTTGCTGTCAAACCTGTACCGATAGCCCATACCGGCTCATAAGCAAGGATAATCTTTGAGAAGTCCTCGGCAGAAAGGTCATAGAGAGAACCTGCGAGCTGCTCGTAAACAACCTGGTTCTGGATACCCTGATTACGCTCCTCAAGAACCTCGCCGATGCAGAAGATTGGTGTCAGACCGTTAGCAAGCGCCAACTGAACCTTCTCCTTGAGAATCTCTGCTGTCTCGCCATAGTATGCACGACGCTCAGAGTGGCCAAGGATAACATACTTTGCACCTGTAGATGCTACCATAGATGCAGAAACCTCACCTGTGTAAGCACCGGAAACCTTGTCGGCACAGTTCTCGGCACCAACGCCGATGATAGCCTCGTCAACGATTGGAGTAACCGACGCAAGGTGAATGAATGGAGTACAGATTACAACATCACAATTTGGTTTGTCAGCAACAAGAGCCTCGTTAAGTTCCTTTGCAAGAGCAATACCCTCCTGGAGATTCATATTCATCTTCCAGTTACCTGCAACAATGTTTTTTCTCATTTTTCTAAATTTTTTAAAGGTTTATATTAATTCATATCACTTGTTTCATTATCAACAACCTGCTCGGCAGCCCGGCCACGCGCAGCTCTTCTGTGCTTCCAAAGGCCCAAAACCCAAAGCAGAACATCCAACAACAACAGCAGGAACAACACTCCCGAGAACATAGTCACCCAAAAAGGCCAACCTTTCACTGTTCCAAGGAAAGACCACTCTGTATCGGACATCAGCACACCCAAATCATTAAGTTCATCCATAACAGGAATGTCGGCTGCCGCCCATTTTCCCACAACAACTCCATCCTTCAACAGCAACAATCCGGGATTGGAATGGAGCATAGAACGCAGCATTGCCTGCCCACCCCAATAAAGCGGATACTCAGCACCCGTACGCTTTGTCCACAGTAGAACCTCATCGCCATAGGATGAGGAGGCTGCACAGAAACGTATGCCGTTTTCCTCGCAATAGTCGTACAAGTCGTTGATTTTATCAATGTGAGTTACAGACGCCGTCTCGACATTATCAATGACAACAATACACACATACCCTGTATCGGCAAGCAGTTCGTCGGCAAATTCAATGTCCCTGTCCCAATCAAGAATAGAGAAGTTCCCAATCTCGGGCTCAGTCCCGGGAGCCGTAAGTACCTCTGTATAAGCGCCAAGCTCCCATTCATCGCCCATCACAGTGTCGACATCCACAACAAACGGTTCGCCGTTGCCCGTTTCTTTGTTATAATATACCGCCTTGCTCTCATATTCATCGGGAATATATGCAACCTTTGAACGCAGGTCGCTGCCCACTGCATAAGGGCCGAAATCAATCAAAGGAAGATGCGAGAGGCTCATTGTCTGCAGGCCGAATATATACACCCAAGAGAACAGCACAAGCATCCAGCGTGTCCTGTGGCTCAGGTTGCCGACAAACAGCGAGCGGCCTAAAAAAGCAATGCTTGCAAACAGAAGCAGAAAAACATTCTTTGCAAAAGTTGCCCCGTTGGACAAAATCATAGACTCTCCAAAACACCCGCAGTCACTGACAATACCCGTGCGCCACAGATAGAGCGAAAAGGGCGTGAACACCAACATCATAAGCAGTGCCGCGAAGGAGACAATGGTGCGATACACACCCAAAAAGAGATAAAGACCTGCCAGAAATTCCACGGCAGCCTGCATCACAGCAGCCATCAGCAACCACTCCTCCGATATTCCGGAAAAGGAAAAAGCCACGGCATACTCCTGCAGTTTATACATACCCCCCACTGGGTCGACCGCCTTTAGAAAGCCCGACAGCATCAGCACCAATGCAAGCACCCATCGGCAAGCATTGACCAAAACTATAAAATGTCTTTTACTCTTGCTCTGCAACACCATTCTTTATCAATGCAAAAACCGCATAGTTAATCATATCCATATAATTGGCATCAACACCCTCGGAGACCTTTGTGGCACCGCCAAGCTCTTCAATCTGCTTTGTACGCCAAATCTTTGTGAGTATGAGGTCGGTGTACGATGTAACGCGCATTCCGCGCCACGCCTCGTTATAGTCGTGGTTCTTCTTTTTCATCAGTTCAAGAGTCTCCTTTGCCTTTATGTCATAGAGCGCCATAGCCTCATCGGGGGTGATGTCGCAATTGTCGGCAAAGCCTTTCTCAAGCTGTACAAGAGAAATAAGACCGTAGTTCACAATTCCAATAAACTCGGGAACAATACCCTCTCCAACCATATTCTCGGCACCTGTTTCAAGATTGCGTATGCGCTTTGCCTTTATGTAAATCTGGTCGGTCAACGACTCGGGACGCATTATTCTCCACGATGCTCCATAGTCGTACAGTTTTTTACTGAACAACTCACGGCACACGGCCAACACTTTCTCAAACTCCTTGTTCGTATTGTTTGTCATATTGTAAACAGATTTATTTCAACTTTGGATATTTGCGGAACCAACTGCCAATCTTCAGTCTAATGACGCCGAAGAAAGCCTCGCTGAATATTCCGCCACTCATTTTGGATGTTCCAAGTACTCTGTTCACAAAAATTACAGGGACTTCCTTTATCTTGAAACCGCATTTATGAGTAGTGAACTTCATCTCAATTTGAAAAGCATATCCCTTGAAACGGATATTGTCGAGCTCTATCGTCTCAAGTACCTTGCGCCTGTAGCAATTGAAGCCGGCTGTGGTATCATACACCGGCAAACGAGTGATAAAACGCACATATTTGGATGCAAAATAGGACATCAACACACGACCCATAGGCCAGTTGACTACATTCACACCGGTAACGTAACGGCTACCGACCGAAAGGTCGTAACCATCCTTCGCACAGGCCTCGTAGAGCAATGGCACATCCTTAGGGTCGTGAGAAAAATCGGCATCCATCTCAAATATATACTCATAACCCTTATCAAGCGCCCACTTGAAACCCGCCACATAAGCTGTTCCAAGCCCCAATTTTCCCGAGCGTTCAATTATATGCACTCTGCCGGGATACTGCTCCATCGTACGCTTTACAATGGCAGCTGTGCCATCGGGCGAACCATCATCTACAACAAGCACATCAAAGCCGTGTTCAAGCGCCATCAAGGTATGTATCATACGCTCGATGTTCTCTTTCTCGTTGTATGTAGGAATTATTATTACACTGTCATTCATAAATCAACACCGTAGCGCCAAAAACTTCAAAAACAGGCGCTACAACTTACAAAGGTATATGAAATATGGAAAAAATTCAAATTAAAAGTTAAAATAATATTTAATTTATATACAAATGCGCGTAGCCGACAGCTTTTTTGCTATTGTTTCATTTTTTATCACTATCTTCGCAAACGGTTCTTAAAGAAAACAACAGTGAAAAACGAGAAGAAATTATTCATTGAGACATACGGCTGCCAAATGAACGTTGCCGACAGCGAGGTTATCGGTTCAATTCTGAAAGTTGCCGACTACAGCGTCTGCGAGAATATAAACGACGCCGACCTTATTCTGCTGAACACCTGTTCAATACGCGACAACGCCGAACAGAAAATCTATGGCCGACTCGACCAGCTAAACGCCGCACGACGCGGCAAGAAGACAATGATTGGAGTGGTGGGCTGTATGGCCGAGAGAGTAAAAGAGGAGCTGATAAAAAACTACAAGGTGAACATTGTGGCCGGCCCGGACACATACCTGTCACTCCCCGAACTGATTGCACAGGCCGAACTTGGTCACCCGGCAATGAACATCGAGCTATCGACAACAGAGACCTACCGCGATGTTATCCCTATGCGCATTTGTAGCGGCAAAGTATCGGGATATATCTCTATTATGCGAGGATGCAACAACTTCTGCCACTACTGCGTTGTGCCCTATACCCGCGGACGAGAGAGAAGCCGCGACATACAGAGCATAATAAACGAGGTGGACGACCTTGTTGCAAAAGGTTTCAAAGAGATTATTCTGCTTGGACAAAATGTAAATTCCTACCATTTCATCGCAGAAAATGGCGAGGAGACGACATTCCCTCAACTGCTGCGCCGCGTGGCACGGCACGCTCCCGGCACACGCATCCGTTTCACCACCTCTCACCCCAAAGATATGAGCGACGACACTTTGCGAGTGATTGCAGAAGAACCCAATGTGTGCAAAAGCATACATCTGCCCGTGCAGAGCGGAAGCAGCACGATGCTCAAAGCAATGAACCGCAAATACACACGTGAGTGGTATCTCGACCGCATTGAGGCGATACGCCGCATAGTCCCCGACTGCGGACTCTCAACCGATATTATTGCAGGTTTCTGCGGAGAGACAGAGGAGGACCACCGGCAGACATTGTCACTGATGAGATATTGCTCATACGACGCCGCATTTATGTTCAAATACTCGGAGCGCCCGGGAACATTCGCCAGCCGCAATATGAAGGACGACATCGAGGACAGCGAGAAAGTGCGCCGACTGAACGAAATCATCGCACTACAACAGGAGTGCTCGGCCGACAACAACCGCAAATGCATCGGACACACATACGAAGTCCTTATCGAAGGAATATCAAAACGCTCTAAGGAGCAGTTCTATGGCCGCACAGAGCAAAACCGCACAGCCGTATTCGACAGGAAGAACTACAAAATAGGCGATTTTGTCAAAGTGAAGATAACGGGGTCTACAGCAGCAACGCTGCTTGAAGAAATCGTAGATTAAAAATAACGGATGGGCAGCGCC
>JAFYWV010000049.1 GCA_017546505.1 Bacteroidaceae bacterium | reverse complement strand
TTTACACTTTGTATTCGTGTGGGAATAAGTGCACAGAAGAAGTTCACAAAGTTGATGAACGCAATGAGTATTACCGCAAGGGCAATGGCACTGAGTATAAGAGGTGCCGATTTGCTGCCGGTTTCGAACAAGCCCGTAGATTCGAATCCGCCATAGAAATAGATTTCGTCCAAAGGTACGAGGCGTACTTTTATGCGTGCTTCAGCTTCTATGTCTTCTTTGGTAAAGTCGTTTTCTCCCGGATTTTCGATGAGGTATTCTTCAAACTCCTTCATATTTACTTTGTAGAACTCATCTTCCCATAGGCGGGCAAAGTCGGAGGGGTCGGCATCGCGGCTCAGACGCACCATGTGCATATAGTTCCAGTTGTTGTTCGTTTTGGCCAAATGCAAATTGTCGTTCTTTATTATTTTCACCTTGTCGAGAAAGGTGTTTTTGGCAAAGTCGTCGTAGATAGCCACCACGGTGTTGGGCGTTTCGGGTTTTTCTTCGATAGAAAATACATTGGTTTTCATCCATATTTCGTCGCCAATGCCTACGTTCATCAGTTCGGCAGTGGATTGCGATATTGCCACGGTGTTGGGTTCGGCAATCTTTGACAAGTCGCCGGCAGTGGCTTCGAAGCCGAAGAGTTTCACCATATCGGTGTTGCCCGTATATATCGGAATGTCGAACTTGTCGAAGTTATATTCGTCGGTTTTTCTCCACACTTTGTTGTAGCTTGGATGCGGCATTATGCCGGCACATACTTCCACTGCGGGACACTTGCTTACGACCTCAAATGTTATAGGCGAGGGCGAGTTGGTAGAATATTCTTCCTCGTCCCACTGCGGCGAAATAAGATATGTGCGGTGGGCATCCGAGAGCGAATGATTGTAGCTTACGGAGTACCACACTTGCGATGCCGTGATGTAGAAGACGGCGAAGGCAAGGGTAAGCCCCAATACATTGAGTAGTGAGGCTGCCTTGTATCGCTTCAGAGTTGTCAGAAAATTCTTTACTGCTATTTTCATTTTTTTCGGTTTCTAAACGTATCTTTCAATAGTTAATAATGTTTAAATAGTGCCTTTCGAGGGGCGATGCTTCGGATTGTTTTCTCTTTAAGTGTAAATGGTTGATTTTCAAACATTCCATTTGTAGCTTATTGAGAGTGCATTCTCAGCTTGTGAACCTTCCAAGGTTCTCCGCTGAACCTTCCAAGGTTCTCGAGAGAATCTTCCAAGGTTCAGAGGTGAATCTCTCAAGGTTCTCAAAATACCTCTCGAAAGGTCTTTTTCTGATGTTAAAAAGTTATAACCTGTCGTCAACGTCGGTAACAATTTTTCCGTCCAACATACATATTACTCGCGAAGCGTATGAAGCATCGTGTTGCGAGTGTGTCACCATTATAATGGTGGTACCTTCGTCGTTGAGTTCCTTAAGCAGGGTCATCACATCTTGTCCGTTTCTCGAGTCGAGGTTGCCCGTTGGCTCGTCGGCAAGTATAAGTTTGGGGTTCGACACCAAGGCACGTGCTATTGCCACACGCTGTTGTTGTCCGCCCGACAGCTGTTGCGGAAAATGGTGTCGGCGGTGCGACATGTTCATCTTTTCCAACATCGCACGTACTCTTTCTTTGCGTTCGCCGGATTTCACTCCCATGTATATCAACGGCAGTTCTACGTTTTCTTCCACACTGAGCTCGTCGATAAGGTTGAACGATTGGAACACAAAGCCTATGTTTCCTTTGCGGAACATGGTGCGGTCTTTTTCTTTCAGCGTGCCTACTTCTTTGCCAAGCAGTTCGTAGCTGCCGCTCGAGGGGTTGTCCAACAAGCCGAGTATGTTCAACAATGTGGATTTGCCACAGCCCGACGGGCCCATAATGGCTACAAATTCTCCTTCTTTTATCTCGAACGATACGCCGTTCAATGCTATGGTTTCTACTTCTTCGGTCAAGAAACTTTTCTTTATTTCTGTTACTTTAAGCATGGTTATATGTTTTTTATTGTTTATTATTCTGTTATTTATGTTTTGTTCTGTTCTGTTAATGAGCTATAGAGTCGGTTGGGTTTTCGTTGGCGGCGTTCCACGAGCGTATGGTCACAGTTGCGAATGTTACGAGCATAACTATGGCCACTGCCAAGGCAAATACCCACCATGCCATTGGCGAGCGATAGGCAAACTGCTGCATCCAATAGTCTATTACAAAGTAGCTGACAGGTATGGCCACTGCCGAACATATAGCTACAATGATGAAATACTGTTTGTTGAACATTCGTATTATTCCGGTGGCGGATGCTCCGTGTACTCGGCGTATGCCTATCTCGCGGCGACGATACTGCGTTTCGAACAGCACCAAACCAAACACTCCTATTATGGATATGATAATGGAAAGCACCGAAAACATTGCCACAAGGGTGGATAGCTTGTCTTCCACCTGATAGTTTATTTCCAACTCTGTGTCGTAGAACTTAACTTCGTACGATTCGGGATTGGCGTTTGGAGCAAACTCGGCAAGGGTTTGGGTTATATACTTCTTCACCTCGTCGATATCGGCATTGGCAGTGGTGCGTATGTAGGCATGTGTAGGATAGCCCCAAGCATATTGGCCATATACCACAAATGCAAACGGACGTGGAGTAGCATGCAACGGCTCGAAGTTAAAGTCCTTACATATTCCCACTATGGGTGCACGATGGGCTCGCATGTGTGCCATCAACTTTGTGTCTAAGGTTAACCCGAATTGTTTTG
>JAFYWV010000048.1 GCA_017546505.1 Bacteroidaceae bacterium | reverse complement strand
GGAACTAAAGAAGTATATCTACTACTACAACAATGACAGAATAAAACTGAGATTAAAAGGAAAGAGTCCGGTGCAATACCGAACTCTTTTCCAATAAACTTTTTATTAATCAGTCCAACTTTTTGGGGTCACTTCATTTGCTACCATCCTATTTTGTTGTTATCTGTTAACTTCAAATTTCAGTCTCTCTTCTCCTGCCGTGACAACTATATTGTCACCCGGTTGCAGTGCCCCGTCAAGTAGCAGCTCCGAAATCTCGTCCTCCACATAGTTCTGCAGGGCGCGTTTCAACGGGCGTGCACCATATTGTATGTCATAGCCCTTGTCGGCAAGGAAACTCTTTGCCTCGGCTGTCATCTCAATGTTGTAGCCAAGGTCGGTAACACGTTTGACGATGTGTGCCAGTTCAAGCTCTACAATATTCACAATAGCCTCCTTGCCAAGTTGGTCGAAGTTTATTATCTCATCAATGCGGTTTATGAACTCGGGCGCAAAGCGCTTGTTCAATGCCTTTTGTATAACAGCACGTGAATACTCCTTGTCGCCGGCGCGCTCCTCCTTGGCGAAGCCAATGCCGCTGCCAAAGTCCTTCAGTTCGCGCGTTCCCACGTTCGATGTCATTATTACTACGGTGTTGCGGAAGTCGACTGTGCGGCCGTAGCTGTCGGTCAAGCGGCCTTCGTCCATCACCTGCAGCAACAGGTTGAATACATCGGTGTGTGCCTTCTCAATCTCGTCGAGCAGGACAATGGAGTAGGGGCGGCGGCGCACACGCTCGGTGAGTTGTCCGCCCTCCTCATAACCTACATATCCCGGAGGCGCTCCCACAAGGCGCGATACGGTGAACTTCTCCATATACTCGCTCATATCTATGCGAATGAGAGCGTCGGCGCTGCCGAACATAAACTTTGCAAGCTCCTTTGCAAGCAGTGTCTTTCCCACACCTGTGGGGCCCAGGAACATAAATGTGCCAATTGGCTTGTTGGGGCTCTGCAATCCCACACGGCTGCGTTGTATGGCCTTTGTCAGTTTCTCAATGGCGCTTTCCTGTGCAATGACCTTGCTTGTGAGTTCGGCACGCATTCCCTTGAGTCGTGTCCACTCATCCTGTTGCATACGCTGCATCGGTATTCCCGAAATCATTGACACCACACCTGCTATGTCTTCATCGTCAACAGTCTGGCGGTTGTCGGTGAGGCTCTTCTCCCACTCGGCTTTCATTTGTGCAAGGCGGCCCTGCATCTCCTTTTCAAGGTCGCGCAGGTTGGCTGCGTGCTCAAAATCCTGGTTCTTTACCGCAGCATTCTTGTCCTTGTTGACAATGCTTATCATATTCTCCTGCTCCTCAATCTCTTTTGGAACAACAATGTTCGTTATGTGCTTGCGTGCACCGGCCTCGTCCATTGCATCAATGGCCTTGTCGGGGAAGCAACGGTCGGTAATGTAGCGGTCTGTCAATTTGACACACGCAAGCAAAGCCTCGTCGGTGTATGTGACATTATGGTGGTTCTCGTAACGCTCCTTTATGTTCTTTAGGATTGTGTATGTGTCCTCAACCGATGTAGGCTCTACAAGCACCTTCTGGAAACGGCGCTCAAGTGCACCGTCCTTTTCAATGGTCTTGCGGTACTCGTCTATGGTTGTCGCTCCAATGCACTGTATCTGTCCGCGTGCAAGCGATGGCTTCAAAATATTTGCAGCATCCATTGAACCCGGTGTAGAGCCGGCACCTATGATAGTGTGTATTTCATCAATGAATATTATGATGTTGGGGTTGTTCTCAAGTTCATTGATAATGGCTTTGAGACGCTCCTCAAACTGTCCGCGGTACTTTGTGCCTGCTACAACGGCTGTCATATCAAGTGCCACTATGCGCTTGTCGAAGAGCATACGCGATGTCTTGCGCTCGACGATGCGCTGTGCAAGCCCCTCCACAATTGCCGATTTGCCGACACCCGGCTCACCAATGAGAATGGGGTTGTTCTTTTTGCGGCGGCTCAGGATTTGTGATATACGTTCAATCTCCTTCTCGCGCCCCACAACAGGGTCGAGCTTGCCTTCGGCTGCAGCGGCTGTCATATCAACACCAAAGCTGTCGAGCACCGGAGTGTCGTTCGATGGCTTTGTCTGCTGTTTTTGATATGTCTGCTGTGTGTTTCCTGTGTTGTTGTTGCTTGGCAGTGTCTCGTCGTCATCATCCTGGTCGGTAAAGCCAAAGCCGTTGCTTATATTGCTGTTGCCTGTATCGGGCATCTTTGACTTGATTATGTCTGTGACTTTCTGGTATGTGACATTGCTTGCATCAAGTATGTCGTATGCCACATTATTGCGCTCACGCAAAATGCCCAGCAGCAGGTGCTCACTGTCGGCATTTACCTTTCTCGAGCGTGCCTCAAGGGTTGCAAAACGCAATATCCTTGCAGTACTCAAACTCATCTCAACATCCTCGCTGTATGGCGTTTCTGATGTGGTTGTGTCGTTCACGCGCTCCTCAATGCGCTGTTTAATCTCTATAACATCAACCTCCATACCACATAGTATCTCCACAGCGCTGCTTTTCTCCTGGCGTATGATGCCCAGCAGCAGATGTTCAGGGTTGATGGTCTTGCTACGCAGGCGTGTAGCCTCCTCTTTGCTCAACGATAGTATTTCAGTTATTTTCTGCGAAAATTCATTTCTCATATTCTCCTCCAATTAATCTCTTGTGAATGTTTCGTGTCCGGTTGTTTTTCTCGGACGCGAAGATAAACCATAAAAAGCAACAAATCTCATCTTTTTACATAAATTATCTTACAAAAAGCGTGCCAAAGTATTAAAAATGACAAAAAAAATGTGGTGTGACGAACAAAATGCCTATAAAAAAGCGGAGTGGTGGGTTTATTTTATGATTTCTTGCAAAGAATGACATAAAATCTTTGTTTTTTTTGTAATTTCGCACTTTGTAAGCGCATCTTTGCGCAGTGTGTAAGAGCAAAATGCAATAAACTAAAATATATACTATAATGTTCAGAACAAAAACTTGTGGCGAACTACGGTTGGCCGATGTAAACAGCACAGTTACCCTCAGCGGTTGGGTACAGCGTGCGCGCAAGATGGGTGGTATGACATTCGTTGACCTTCGCGACCGTTATGGCGTGACCCAGCTTGTATTCAGCGAGGATGTAAATGCCGAACTTTGCGAGAAGGCTTCGCACCTTGGCCGCGAATATGTGATTCAGGCAACAGGTGTGGTAAGCGAGCGTCAGAGCAAGAACGCAAATATCCCAACAGGTGACATTGAAATCATCGTCAGCGAACTCAATATCCTCAACGAGGCTGCAACACCTCCTTTCACCATTGAGAACAACACCGATGGTGGCGACGATATCCGTATGAAGTACCGTTATCTCGACCTTCGTCGCGAGGCTGTGCGCAAAAACCTTGAACTCCGTCACCAGATGACAATGGAGGTGCGCCGTTATCTCGATTCAATGAACTTCATCGAGGTCGAGACACCTATGCTCATTGCATCAACCCCCGAGGGCGCACGCGACTTCGTTGTTCCCTCGCGTATGAATCCTGGCCAGTTCTACGCTCTGCCACAGAGCCCACAGCTCTTCAAGCAGCTGTTGATGGTGTCGGGCTTCGACCGCTATTTCCAGATTGTAAAATGTTTCCGCGATGAGGACCTGCGTGCCGACCGTCAGCCCGAGTTCACACAGATAGACTGCGAGATGAGCTTCGTTGAGCAGGAGGATGTAATCTCACTCTTCGAGGGTATGGCAAAGCACCTGTTCAAGACCATCCGTGGCGTTGAACTCACCGAGGCTTTCCCACGTATGACCTGGCACGATGCAATGAAGTACTACGGCTGCGACAAGCCCGATACACGTTTCGAGATGAAGTTCGTTGAGCTTATGGACATTATGAAAGGCCACGGTTTCCCCGTGTTCGACAGCGCCGAGTACATCGGCGGTATCTGCGCCAAGGGTGCTGCAACCTACACCCGCAAACAGCTCGATGCCTTGACCGACTTTGTTCGCCGTCCACAGATTGGCGCAAAGGGTATGGTATATGCACGTGTAGAGGCCGACGGCACAGTGAAGTCAAGTGTCGACAAATTCTATACACAGGAGGTACTCCAGACAATGAAGGCTGCCTTCAACGCCGAGCCGGGTGACCTCATCCTCATTCTCAGCGGTGACGATACAATGAAGACACGCAAGCAGCTCTGCGAGCTCCGTTTGGAGGTTGCTTCACAGCTCGGCTTGCGCGACAAGAACAAGTTCTCTTGCCTGTGGGTGGTCGATTTCCCACTCTTCGAGTACAGCGAGGAAGAGGGCCGTTATATGGCAATGCACCATCCGTTCACATCGCCAAAGCCCGAGGACATCCCATTGCTCGATACCGATATGGGCGCCGTTCGTGCAAACGCCTACGATATGATTATCAATGGTGTTGAGGTAGGTGGCGGTTCAATCCGTATCTATGACAGCGAGTTGCAGAACAAGATGTTCGCGCTCCTTGGCTTCACCCCCGAGCGTGCACAGCAGCAGTTCGGCTGGTTGCTCGATGCCTTCAAGTATGGTGCACCCCCTCACGGTGGCTTGGCATACGGCCTCGACCGTTGGGTGAGTCTCTTTGCAGGCCTCGACTCAATCCGCGACTGCATCGCCTTCCCAAAGAACAATTCAGGCCGCGACACAATGATTGACGCACCATCGGTGCTTGAACCCGAGCAGCTCACAGAGCTGAATATTGTGGTTGATATCAAGGATAGGAATTAACAAACTGTCATCCTGAGCGCAAGTGAAGGATCTATGATAAAGCAATCCATTGCGCACGTAATGGATTGCTTTTATTTTGACAATAATATAGGTATTGATGAATTTAAGCGTTTTGTTCATCCTGAGCAAAGTGAAGAATCTATAAAACAGCTCACCTGCAAACTATAGAGAACAAAAAACTCGCTTTAGCTCGCCGTCAAATTCTACAGCAGTCCTCAACCTTAATTGTTCACTTGTATTTTTCTTAAAGTCTTTCTCTCTGTACTTTTTTGAAAAAAGTACCAAAAACAGGGCAGTCGTGTACGGCATTCGGTGCTTCCTTTGTTCAAGAGTCGCTTTGCGACATCTTTCAGTCGGTGCACACCTCGCCGCTCGCTGCTTGTCGCAATGCTTGGGGTGGCAAGAACTCGCTGCGCTCAAACATCATGCCACCTGTTTCCAAGCATCGCTTGGCTACTCGCTGTGCCTCCCAACGCTGCCCTTTCGCTTTCAGCGACGAATTACCTTTTGCAATGAAAAGGCGCGTAGAATAGTAATTCTCAATACTGCGAGTGATAAAGAAATCAACAATGTTAATGTGAGTAAACTTGTTTACACACAAAGCGAGCGAAAGCAATTTCAACAAAGTTAAAACGGATGTAAATTTAATACATTAATAGACTGCTCCCGCAGGCATATTATGAGATACTTCACTGCGCTTTGCTCCGTTCAGTATGACAAACTCGCGAACAATGTCATCATGAGCGAAACCGAAAGTTTAGTTCGACAGCACGCGCAGCAATAGGTCACGCGTAGCAACGCTGAAGGTGTTGCCGCGTGGGTTGCGACAAGCGCGTGTTGTCAATGGATCTCTAAAAAACTCTTGCTATTAAAATGACCAATCAAGTTTTGCTTGATTGGTCATTTTACTGTTGATTATTATAAATTGATATTACTTGATAACAACTTTTTTGCCGTCAATAATGTAAATACCGCTTGCAGGGTTCTCAACTGCGCGACCGTTGAGGTCATAGTAAACACCTTCAAACAGTTCGTTCTCAGCTTTTATATCGTCTATGCCTGTGAAGTCCATTTCTACAATGTAGAAATTATTCCACGGAGTCGTCTTTTCGTATGCAAACTTTCTTCCTGTTGGAACAAACAAGCAAGCATTGTTATATGCATCATTGTTGAATATATTCTCGCTTGCTGTAATAGCCTTTTTTGAGCCAATCTTTATGTCCAAGATATTGTTACACTCGGCAAAGGCATAATCATCAATGCTCTCAATGGTATTGCTTATGTAAAGAGTCTCCAAATCATTGCAACCGTAGAAAGCACTGTTTCCAATGCTTTTTACTTTGTCCACAATGTCGATGTTTGTAACCCCTTTGCAATTATAGAAAGCATAATCCTTCACTTTTTCAACCCCGGTAGGTATAGAAATTTCAGTCAACAACTCACGCTTCAAATACAAGTTGCCGGCATAGTACAATGGATTGGCATATTCATCACCAAAATCAGTACCGCACCAAGCTGCAAGGTCGTTAATACAAACCTTTTCAAGGCCGGTGCATTCTTTGAATGCAGAAGCCACAATACTTGTAACACCGTCACCAATTGTCACTTCTTTTATAGCAGAAATACCACTGAACCAGTCGCCAACCTCAGCACAATCCAAATCTAGTTTTTCAACATTGCTACAGCCTGCAAACGCGTCATCTCCAACGCTAGTAACACCGTTGCCGATTGTCACTTCTTTTATAGCTGAAATACCACTGAACCAATTGTCAACCTCAGCGCAATCCAAATCCAATTTCTCAACATTTGAGCAACTAGTGAACGCATCATTGCCAACGCTTGTGACGCAATTGGGGATTACAACGCTGGTAAGGCCTGTGCAACCATAGAATGCATAATTTTTAATTGCAGCAACACCATCGGGAATAACAAGTTCTGTTAACAACTCTTCGTTTAAATAAAAGTTGCTGGCATAATACAATGGGTTGGCATATTCATTGGCAAAATCAATATCACACCAAGCTACGAGGTCGCTGATGCAAACCTTTTCAAGTCCGGTACATCCATTGAATGCAGAAGCCACAATACTTGTAACACCGTCACCAATTGTCACTTCTTTTATAGCTGAAATACCACAGAACCAATTGCCAATTTCAGCGCATTTCAAATCCAGTTTCTCAACATTTGAGCAACCATTGAACGCATCATTACCAATGCTTGTAACGCTGTTAGGGATTTCAATGCTTGTAAGGCCGGAGCAAGAAGAGAACGCACCACTTCCAATGCTTGTGACACTGTTAGGGATTTCAATGTTTGTAAGGCCTGTGCAACCTTTGAACGCATAATTTCCAATGCTTGTTACGCTATTTGGAATTTCAATGCTTGTAAGGCTGGTGCAATCACGGAACGCTTCTTGTCCAATGCTTGTAACGCTGTTAGGGATTTCAATGCTTGTAAGGCCGGAGCAAGAAGAGAACGCATAATTTCCAATGCTTGTGACGTTATTTGGAATTTCTATGCTTGTAAGGCCGGTGCAATCACGGAACGCATAATTTCCAATGCTTGTAACGCTGTTAGGGATTTCAACGCTTGTAAGGCCTGAGCAACCATAGAACGCATAAGCCGGAATAGTTTTTACATTTTCTCCAATTCTCACAGTTGCCAAAGCCGTGCAACCTTTGAACACTGGATCAGAAAATCTACCCATAGTTGTACAGTTTTCAGCATTAAATTCAACGCTTGTAAGGCCTGTGCAACCTTTGAACGCAGAACTGCCAATGCTTGTTACGCTGTTAGGTATTGTAATGCTTGTAAGGCCTGTGCAACCACCGAAAGCACTGTTTCCAATGCTTGTTACGCTGTTAGGTATTGTAATGCTTGTAAGGCCAGAGCAACTACTGAACGCTGAGCTACCAATGCTTGTTACGCTATTGGGGATTCCAATGTTGGTAATGCCGGAGCAACTAGAGAACGCAGCATTTCCAATGCTTGTAACGCTGTTAGGGATTTCAATGCTTGTAAGGCCAGAGCAACCATAGAACGCCCAATCTCCAATGCTTGTTACGCTGTTACCAATGGTTACAGATGTCAAGGTTGATTTATTATAGAAAGGAGAATAACCATAAGAAGAACTTGTATTATACGATAAATCACGACCTATATACAATGTTTCCAATGGACAGTCGTTGAAGAGCCCTTTTCCACTATCGTTATATCCCAAAGACAATGCACTCTCTCCATCCTCTATG
>JAFYWV010000047.1 GCA_017546505.1 Bacteroidaceae bacterium | reverse complement strand
CTTGCGAGACCGAAAGATATTGCTTGTCAAACAAGCAATTCTTGAGCAAAGCGCGAGTTGACTGATTTTCCGCGTGCCGGGGCTTTTTGTTCTTTTGGCCGCCAAAAGAACACGAAAGAACGACTTGAAGAAAATGCAAGTAAACAATTAACGTTGAGGACTGCCGTAGAATGTTATGGCGAGCAAAAAACGAAGCCAATAATGGTTTGCTACTGACCCAATCCTTCCAATTAAAGATACTATATACCCACACTAAATTTCTACTGAGCCGTAATCACACACTACGATATGCAAAAAAGGCTTCACACGACGTGTGAAGCCTTTTTTTTACATATCGTTATCTGATGAATTCTGTCCTGTAGAGGATTTCGCCGTGGCGGCTGTAGACCATAAGAAGATAGCGCCCGCCAACAAAAGCCGTGACATCAAACTCACGGCAATAATTGCCGCTATAGACCTCACAGCCATAGATATCTTTTACAACAATGCGCTGCCCCCACGACTGCTGCCGGGGCAACAGAAGGAGGTCTCCACGCTCCATTGAGCCGGGCAGCGGCAGTTTAAGGAAAGCAGGCTCACTCTCCACACCACAGGCATCGACTGCTGTCACGGCTATGGTTATATCCTTGTCTGTGCGGCATTGCCATTGAAAGAGCGTATCAGCCTGCAACATAGAGACCATATTTTCAATATTGCCGACATCGACGGTGTCACCTACCCCGGCATAGACATTATAACGCACGGCAGGGAAAGCATCGTGGGCAGCAACTGCCTCCCAGTGCAGGAGAACGCCACCCTCGTCGCGCACACAGCCCTTCAACAGCGGCTTTTGTGGAGCGGCTGCCACCCAATCCATAGGCGGTACAAGGGCCGGGCGGTCATACACCTTTGTATAGACATCACGGGCACCGCCGGCATTACCCAAGAGGTGTGCAGTGCGGAACATTATGACTCCATCGGCGCCGGCACTGCGCGAGGTGTGCATCTGCCGCTCTATCTCGACCCGAGGCCAACCGCCATATTTGGGCATAAGACGATAGACACCAATGCCGGGAGCGACGTGACGGCCGTAACGGTTCTCGCACCAGTCGCGTACAAAGGGGTAGAAATTATTTCCCTTGAAATAGAGCATTGGGAAAAGTGCATCCATAATACCATCGCGCAACCACCCCTGGGCATCCTGGAAGACGGTGTTGTAGGCATCCCAGCCAAGCGAGCTGTAACGGGTGAGATTATTGTATTTTCCAAGCGGGGCACAACTTACACGCACCCACGGCTTCAACTCCTTGACGGCTGAATAGACAGCCGATGCTATGCGGGTGATGTTGGCACGCCGCCAAGCGGCAAGGGAGAGGCTGCGACCATATTTGTGATGGAGTCCTCTGTCGGGATAACCGTCGACGGTGTCGGGGTAACGCACATAATCGAGGTGTATGCCGTCAACATCGTAGTTCTGTACAACCTCCTTAACCAATGCCGTGATGTAATCGGCTGTTGCCGGATTGCCGGGCTCCATATACCAGGAGCCCTTGTAATAGGTGCACAGACTCTTTTTTTTGTTTGGCAGGGCGTTCTTTCCCAAACGTCTCACGTGGTCGGCTTTTCCCAAAGGCAATGTAACAAGCCAGGCGTGCAGCTGCATTCCACGTTTGTGGCACTCCCCGACGGCAAAAGCCAAGGGGTCGTAACCGGGGTTCTTGCCCGAGATGCCCGTGAGGAGATAGGAAAAAGGCTCGATAGCCGATGGGTAGATGACATCGCCGCGTACCCTCGTCTGCAAAAACACGGTGTTTATGTGCATTGACTGCAGGGAGTCGAGAATGACGGTGAGCTCTCTCTTTTGCCTTTCGACATCGGCCGGGGTCTTCACCCGGGTGTGAGGCCAGTCGAGATTCTCTATGGTGGTGAGCCACACTGCGCGGTATTCGAACTTTGGGGAGTTGTCGCCGGGATTGCGGTAGTTGCCTACCTTGTACATTGTTTCACTGCCCTGCACGGCATTCTGTGCCGCCGCAAAAAGCGGCAACAGCAGCAATATAGTCATAAAATGCAACAACTTTCTCATAATTGAATTTAAATTATTACAAAAGTAGTCATTTTTATGCCATTTTATTAATGCATTTCCAATTATTTTGTACATTTGCGATTACGACTGCTTTTAAGTTTTATGCAACAAAGCGTAAACAACATCAAAAAGCATTACGTTCTGTATAAAATAGATAGACAAAAAAATAAATTATTGAATTATGACAAAGAGTAAAAAATTCATTACTTGTGACGGAAATCAAGCCGCAGCACACATTGCGTATATGTTTTCCGAGGTAGCAGCCATCTACCCTATCACACCATCATCGACAATGGCCGAGTATGTCGACGAGTGGGCAGCCCAGGGTCGCAAGAACCTTTTTGGCGAGACAGTATCGGTACAGGAGATGCAATCAGAGGGCGGCGCTGTGGGCGCGCTCCACGGCTCGTTGCAGGCCGGTGCACTGACAAACACATTCACTGCATCGCAGGGCTTGTTGCTGATGATACCTAATATGTACAAGATTGCCGGTGAGAAGTTACCGACTGTGTTCCACGTATCGGCACGCTCGCTTGCAGGTAACTCACTGAGTATCTTTGGCGACCATATGGATGTTATGGCCTGCCGCCAGACAGGTTTTGCAATGCTTTGCGAGGGCTCGGTGCAGGAGGTTATGGACCTTGCTCCCGTGGCACACCTCGCTACATTGAAGAGCCGTATTCCATTCCTCAACTTCTTCGACGGTTTCCGTACATCGCACGAGATACAGAAGATTGAAGTTCTTGAGCAGGAGCAGATTGCTCCACTTGTCGATTGGAATTGCATTCAGGAGTTCCGCGACAGAGCATTGAGCCCGACACACCCTGTTGTACGCGGTACAGCAGAGAACCCCGAGACTTTCTTCACACACAAGGAGAGCGAAAACCCATTCTACAATGCCGTTCCCGACATTGTTGCCGAGTATATGAAAGAGATTTCGGCTATCACAGGACGCAACTATGCTCCTTTCACATACTATGGTGCCGAGGATGCCGACCGCGTGATTGTGGTTATGGGCTCGGCCACAGAGGCCATAAAGGAGGCTATCGACTATATGATGGAGCGTGGAGAGAAGGTTGGTCTGGTGAGCGTTCATCTGTACCGTCCGTTCTCGGTGAAGTATCTTGCGGCAGTTATGCCAAAGACTGTGAAGCGCATTGCTGTGCTTGACCGCACAAAAGAGCCGGGAAGCAACGGCGAGCCTTTGTACCTAGATGTTGTGGAGGCATTCTCAAGCACACCGGAGCTTAGAAAACTTAACCCCACAATCGTTGGCGGACGCTTTGCCTTGGCCTCAAACGACACTACACCGGCCATCATTATGGGTGTATATGAGAACCTTGCATTGACCGAACCGAAGAACCACTTTACAATAGGTATTGTCGATGACGTCACATTCCTTTCACTGCCGAAGAAAGAGGAGATTGCCGTTGTTGACGGTATGTTCGAGGCAAAGTTCTATGGTCTTGGTGCAGACGGCACAGTGGGTGCCAACAAGAACTCGGTGAAGATTATCGGTGACAACACCGAGAAATATTGCCAGGCGTACTTCTCGTACGACTCAAAGAAATCGGGCGGTTTCACCTGCTCGCACTTGCGCTTTGGCGACAAGCCCATACGCAGTACATACCTTGTGAACACACCGAACTTTGTGGCTTGCCACGTTCAGGCATACTTGAAGATGTATGATGTTACACGCGGCTTGCAGAATGGCGGTACGTTCCTATTGAACACCGTTTGGGAGGGTGATGAACTTGCAAAGAACCTGCCTAACAAGGTGAAGAGATATTTTGCCGAGAAAAATATCAACGTCTATTATATCAACGCTACAAAGATTGCCCAGGAGATTGGCCTTGGCAACCGCACAAATACCATCCTGCAAAGTGCATTCTTCCGCATCACAGGCGTTATACCCGTGGAGCTTGCAGTGGAGCAGATGAAGAAGTTTATTGTGAAGTCATACGGCAAGAAGGGACAGGACATCGTCGACAAGAACAACGCTGCCGTTGACCGTGGTGGAGAATACCACAAACTGGTTATCGACCCGGCTTGGGCCAACCTGCCCGATGATGTAGAGGAGAAGCGCGACGAGCCGGAATTCATCACAAAGATTGTGCGCACAATAAACGCCCAGGAGGGTGCGAAGCTCCCAGTATCGGCATTCAAGGGACTTGAGGACGGTACTTGGCCTGTCGGTACATCGGCCTACGAAAAACGCGGCGTGAGTGCTTTTGTACCAAAATGGAACGTTGAGAACTGTATACAGTGTAACCGTTGTGCACTCGTTTGCCCCCACGCAGCAATCCGTCCGTTCGTAATGGACGAGCAGGAGAGTGCCGGACTGAATGCCGACAAGATTGAGATGAAAGCGCCGGCAGCAATGAAGGGTATGCACTTCCGCATTCAGGTGAGCGTGCTCGACTGTCTTGGCTGCGGCAACTGTGCCGACATCTGTCCGGGACACCCCAAGACCGGCAAGGCTCTTACAATGGTGCCATTGGAGCAGGAGAGAAACGAGGCTGCAAATTGGGACTACTGCGTGAAGAACGTGAAGAGCAAGCAGCACCTTGTCGACGTGAAGAGCAACCCAAAGAACTCGCAGTTTGCCACACCGCTCTTTGAATTCTCGGGCGCTTGCTCGGGTTGTGGCGAGACACCATACGTGAAGCTGCTGACACAGTTGTTCGGTGACCGCGAGATTGTTGCAAACGCAACAGGCTGTTCTTCAATCTACACTGCATCGGTGCCATCTACACCTTATACTACAAACGAAAAGGGCGAAGGCCCAACGTGGGCAAACTCACTGTTCGAGGACTTCTGCGAGTTTGGCTTGGGTATGAAGCTTGCCGAGAACAAGATGCGCGAACGTCTTGAGCGCCTGCTTACCGAGGTACAGGCTTGCGCAAGCTGCACCGAGGAACTGAAGGCTCTTGCACAGCAGTGGATTGAGAACAAGAACAGCGCAGAGGTGACAAAGGAGATTACTCCGGCTATAATTGAGGCTTGCGAGGCTTGCGGCTGCGACACCTGTAAGCAAATTCTCGACATCAAACAGTATCTTGTGAAGCGTTCACAGTGGATTATTGGTGGCGACGGTGCGTCGTACGACATCGGTTACGGCGGTCTTGACCACGTCATTGCATCGGGCGAGGATGTGAACATCCTTGTTGTGGATACCGAGGTTTACTCAAACACCGGCGGACAGTCGTCAAAGGCTACACCTCTTGGTGCCATTGCAAAGTTTGCCGCAGCCGGAAAGCGCATACGCAAGAAAGACCTGGGTATGATTGCCACAACATACGGATACGTTTATGTAGCACAGATTGCAATGGGAGCAAGCTACGACCAGTGCCTGAAGGCTATCCGCGAGGCCGAGGCTTATCCGGGCCCATCATTGGTGATTGCATACGCTCCTTGTATCAACCACGGTATCAAGCGCGGTATGGGCAAGGCTCAGGCCGAGCAGGCAGCAGCGGTCGAGTGCGGCTACTGGCACTTGTGGCGCTATAACCCGGCATTGGAGGAAGAGGGCAAAAACCCATTCACACTTGACAGCAAGGAGCCACAATGGGAGAAGTTCCAGGAGTTCCTGCAGGGCGAAGTGCGCTATGCTTCACTGGCAAAGCAGTTCCCGGCCGAGGCAAGCGAGCTGTTCGGTGCAGCCGAGGAGATGGCGAAGAAACGCTATGCAAGCTACCAGCGTATGGCAAAACTGGACTGGGGCAAAGCCGAGAATGAATAAAATTGACATTCCGGGCTAAAGAGAGTTATCTCAAAAGTTCTATGATATCGACAGAAAGTGGCGCACGAAAGTGTGCCACTTTTTGTTGCAACATCCTGACAAAAGACGGTTTTGCCGATATTGCAGAACCTTATGCCGGGTGGCGTTGTTATTCTTTACGATTATAACCATCAAAAAAAAGAATAACTATGTCTACATTAACAAAAAGTGTGAAAATGGGCGTGGCTACACTGGCGATTATGAATGTTACCGCAGTTGTATCGCTACGCGGATTGCCGGCAGAAGCAGAATACGGTATAAGCTCGGCATTCTATTATCTGTTTGCAGCAATCGTGTTCCTTATTCCTACATCTTTTGTGGCCGCAGAGCTTGCCGCGATGTTCCAGGACAAGCAGGGAGGCGTGTTCCGCTGGGTGGGAGAGGCTTTTGGCAAACGACTGGGGTTTGTCGCCATCTGGCTACAATGGGTGGAGAGTACAATATGGTACCCGACGGTGCTTACGTTCGGCGCTGTATCGTTGGCGTTCATAGGTATGAATGACACGGCAGATATGACACTTGCGTCGAACAAGTTATACACTTTGGTGATTGTGCTTGCCATCTATTGGATTGCAACATTCATATCGCTCAAAGGCTTGGGATGGGTGAGCAAGGTTGCAAAGGTGGGCGGACTAATCGGTACAATAATCCCTGCCGCTCTGCTTGTGCTGTTGGCAATCATCTACCTTGTCGGAGGCGGAAAGTCGCAAATGGATTTCGGGGGTGACTTTTTCCCGGATATAACAAAACTGGACAATCTTGTGCTTGCATCGGGTATTTTCCTTTTCTATGCCGGTATGGAGATGACGGGTATTCACGTAAAGGATATGGACAACCCGAGCAAGAACTACCCGAAGGCAGTGTTTATGGGTGCAATAATTACGGTGCTGATATTCATTTTGGGAACATTCTCGCTTGGTATCATCATTCCACAGAAGGATATTAACCTGACACAGAGCCTGCTTGTGGGATTTGACAACTACTTCAAGTTCATAAAGATGTCGTGGCTGTCGCCAATAATTGCAATTGCCCTTGCTTTCGGTGTGCTCGCAGGTGTGCTCACCTGGGTATCGGGCCCGTCAAAGGGTATTTTTGCCGTGGGAAAGGCCGGTTACTTGCCTCCATTTATGCAGAAGAGCAACAAACTGGGCGTGCAGAAGAACATACTGCTAATTCAGGGCGGCGTGGTAACGTTGTTGAGCCTGCTGTTTGTGGTGATGCCGTCGGTACAGAGTTTTTATCAGATTCTCTCACAGTTGACCGTGCTGCTGTATCTTATAATGTACTTGCTTATGTTTGCCGCAGCAATCTATCTGCGCTATAATATGAAGGATACTCCCCGCCCGTTCCGTCTGGGCAAGAAGGGCAACGGGGTTATGTGGATTGTATCGGGTGTAGGTTTCCTGGGCAGCTTGCTGGCTTTTGTACTGAGTTTCATTCCACCGGCACAGATTGCCATCGGCAGCAACGCGGTGTGGTATGCAGTGCTCATCATCGGCTGTATTGTGGTGACAGGTGCACCGTTCGTGATATACGCAATGCGCAAGCCTCATTGGGTGGACAAGGATACACAATTTGAGCCATTCCATTTCGAGAAACAACAATAAAGCAACTGAAATATTTTGAGTAGAAAAAACGAGGCTGCAACGCCTCGTTTTTTCTACTCAAAATATTTCACTATCTTCGCAAGAGAAACACTGTTGCTATGAAAAATATTCTTATAACAATATGCGTGGCATTGCTGTGTTCGACAGCCAATGCACAGAGTACCACTGATTATGCTTCATTGGTGAACCCGCTCATCGGCACAGACGGGAAAGGGAATGTCTACCCGGGTGCACAAGCGCCTTTCGGTATGGTGCAGCTGAGCCCCGACAACGGCCTGCCAGGCTGGGACAGGATTGCCGGATACTTCTACCCCGACAGCACAATTGCCGGGTTCAGCCACACACACCTGAGCGGCACAGGCGCAGGCGACCTTTACGATATAAGCTTTATGCCTGTGACAATGCCGCTGAAAGAGGCTGATGCACCGCTTGGAGTGCACTCGATGTTCAGCCACGACCGTGAGAAGTGCGAGGCCGGATTTTACAGCGTACACCTTGACAGCTATGGCATAGATGTGGAGCTGACTGCGACTGAACGCTGCGGCATACAACGCTACACATTCCCCGGCAAAGAGGGCAAGGTGATACTGAACCTTGCAAAAGCGATGAACTGGGATGCTGCCACCGATTGCCACATTGCCATTGTTGACAGTTGCACCATTGAGGGCTACCGCCACTCTAATGGCTGGGCACGGGGACAGGAGGTCTTTTTCCGCACAAGATTTTCAGTGCCGTTCACGAATATCACCTTTGAGGAGAAAAGTGTCATCAGCGGCGGATATGAGAGGATTGTACGCGGCAAGGCGTTCATTGAGTTCGAGCTTGACGATGAACACTTGCTGACCATTGTCACAGCCCTCTCGGGAACAGGGCTTGAGGGCGCGGCAAAGAACCTTGCAGCCGAAGCGCCACACAACGACTTTGACCGTTACCGTAGCGCGACACAAGATGATTGGAACAACAGGCTGTCACGTATTGAGGTAAAGGGTGGCACAAAGGATGAAAGGGTCTGTTTCTACACAGCCCTCTACCGCACAATGATTGCCCCTACCCTTTTTTGTGATGTAGACGGCAGATACCGCGGGGCCGACAAACAGAACCACACGGCCGAGGGTTGGATGAACTACTCGACCTTCTCGTTGTGGGACACCTACCGCGCCGCACATCCGCTATTCACCATAACCGCTCCACAGCGTGTTGACGATATGATAAACTCGTTCATTGCCCACTATGAGCAGCACGGCCGCCTGCCGGTGTGGAATATGTGGGGCAGCGAAACGGATATGATGATTGGCTACCACTCTGTGCCTGTGATTGCCGATGCCTACCTGAAAGGCTTTACAGGCTTTGATGCCGGGAAGGCGCTTGCCGCCTGCGTTGCCACAGCCAACAGCGACGATTACCGCGGCATTGGACTTTACAAACAGCTGGGATATGTGCCATACGATGTCACTGACCCTTACAATGCCGACAACTGGGCAATGTCGCGCACGCTGGAGTATGCCTACGATGACAACTGCATAGCACGTATGGCGCAGGCTATGGGAGATGACAGCATTGCGGCAGTGTTCTGCCACCGTGCCGGCAACTGGCGCAACCAATACAACCCTGCTACATCATTTATGCAGCCACGAGACAGCAAGGGGGATTTCCAGCCACAGTTCGACCCCGATGAATACACACCACACATTTGCGAGAGCAATGCCTGGCACTATATGTGGAGCGTGCAGCACGACATTGACGGGCTGATTGAGCTGATGGGCAAGAAGCGTTTTGAGCAGAAGTTGGACAGCGTGTTCACATACTCACCCGGTGAGAACGACGAACTGCCCATCTTCAGCACCGGAATGATTGGACAGTATGCCCACGGCAACGAGCCGAGCCACCACGTGGCCTATCTGTACAACAACATTGGCAAGCCCGAAAAGACAAGAAAGCTTGTGATGCAGATTATGAAGGAGATGTACCGTAACACGCCCGACGGCATTTGCGGCAATGAGGACTGCGGACAGATGTCGGCTTGGTATGTGATGAGTGCAATGGGTTTTTACCCGACAGACCCTTGCGGAGGGGAGTATGAACTTGGAGTGCCGCTGTTCCCTGAAGTGAAGCTGAACCTTGAGAACGGGAACGTGTTTAAAGTAACGAAGAATGGGAACAAGGGGAAAGCATACCTCAACGGCAAACGGATAAAAAGCACTACAATATCACACAAGGAGATAATGAGCGGCGGTGTGCTGGAGTTCAAGTAAACGGCCCGCACGGACTGCCGGGAGAAGGTTTCAGCGCCTGTTTATCGGCTATTGGATGCAATATATTATAAATCAAGGGGCGACTATCAAATTAGTCGCCCCTTGATTTAAGTTATTTTTTAATGCTCTTATTCTTCAGTTCCTCTACTTTATCGCGTGTCTCGCTATATATAGCTTTCCAGTTATAGTTTCTGCGCAAGCCTGTTATTGTCATATAGGCCATCAGGAAACAGGAAACAAAGCAAACGACAAGCACTGCCAGAATAAACAGAATAATCTTAAGACCCAATATCAAGAAGTTGGCGGGATCCTCCTCGGTGTGTGTAGTGGTGCTGCCATCGCTCCAACGTGTCTTCACCGTAACACTTGGGAAGAACTGCATTGCAAGACCTGCTCCAAAGAGTCCCATCGCAACTGCAAAACCGGCTTTCTTGATTTTCTCGAGAACCTTGGCCTCTTTCTGATACTTGGTTATGATGTAGCCATACTGATAGGACGCCATTACATACAGAGGTATCATCAATATCATTGCTATGAAGAAGAACCACATAAAGAAGGTGTTTCCCCTGGCAGAGCTTACACGCTCCTCGGCTTCATCGATGCACATTTCCTGGAAATCCTCAAAATCCATCTTGTTGACCTCCTCATACAGTTCCAAAGCCTTCTCGGCCTCCTCTTCATACTGCTCCACCGACTCCAGATATGATTTCTTGTCGGCCTTTAAAGTTGCTGTATCGGCTCTGTGTTTGTAATCGGCAGCCAATTCCATACTACGTTGATACTTATCATAACTATGGCATAGCATATCCGACTTAGCGCGCTTAGGGTTGGTCATATCATTGAAATACACTATTTCAGTGGGGAACTCCACAAACACGGTATCGGCCTCCTCCCATTTCTCGATTTTCGCAAGCTTTTCTTTTGCACGATCCACAGCATTCAGAGCGTTTGATTCATAATTTGCATAAACGAAAATGGAGAGGATTACTCCAAAGATAATTATCCAAGAGTGAGTCCAGTGCCTTCTTAAAGACCAGCTGACAGACTCTCTGATGGCAACAACCTTATCCATAAAATCGTCATCGTATGGGTTGTCGGCAACCTCCTCGGCCTTGTCCAGCAGCCCATCGACATATCTTGCATCCTCGGCAGATGCAAGCGCTACCGTCTCGTCACCGTTCTCATCCACGCCTACCGACTTTTCGATGGCCTCGTTCAGATATTGCCAAGCATCGGCATTGGGGTTATCCACAGCACATATATCCAAATCGGGGCGATAGAAGCCGGACTCCTCGACTTTCTTTTGCCAGAAGAACCTCACGACAAGGTTCACATCAGCACCTGCGGCCTTTATCTTTTTCTTCGCAGCAATAGCATCGAGATATTTACCGACATAGATTGTGTATGGCGTGTGCTCAAAGATATATTTTATCTCTGTCAAAGTCATACCCAGTTGAAACTTCAACACCTCGGTAAGTTTGTCACGGTCTGCAGCAGATGTGCTCTTAATACAAATGTGGTATTTCTTAAAACCCAAGAAATAAACCAACAAAGCAACAATTATCAAAAACATAATATTAAAATTTAGATGTTAAAAAAATTACATAGCTCTACAGATATTGAGATATCGGATAGCCTGAGAGATAGACATAATCCGATATCCCACTTTGCGAAAGTATGTCTATTTTGTATTTTTTAACATCCTTTCCGTACAAAACGGGGGTTCAAATCGTAAAAAAAAGAGTTTTTCTTGCAGATTGAATGATTTAGGGGGGAGATTAGTGTGTTTCACCACCCTCGACCTTATAGCCGCCAGGATAGATGAGCATTATGCTTGTGTCCTGATAGTCGCGCTGTAACTGCACGAAGATGTGGTCGAGCGACGGACGGAACGAGATTGACCCACGGCGTGCGCTGACAATGATGAGCAGGTGGTCCTTGTGAATGAGCTGCGCCAGACGCTTGAGGTCGTTGCCTCCGTCGGTATCAAAGAAGAATGCCTCAACAGGTGCGTGCTTCTTCAACTCGAGTTTAATCTTTGCCATTGTATCGGGGTGGCCGTGATACATTATCTTGCAGCCCAAGCCACTTGACATTCGGGCGGTCTCCTCGACCCAATAGGGGAAACCGGCCTCAAACTCGGCCTTTGCCGGGAAGGTTATGTGTATTGTGCGCACGGTGTTCAAAGGGATATTCATACGTGCCATAACAACCTGGCAGTCGAGAGAGTTGAGCACCTCGGGCAACACGTTGCCCAAAAAGCTGTCGTTGGCTGTCTCCTTTTTGTGGAAACCGAGAATGAGTTCACGATAGTCGTTTTCCTTTACCTCGTGAACGATACCGTGAGCAAGGTTTGTGGTGAGGCGCATTTTGGTGAGCAATGGCACATTGACCGACGCGGCAATGTTTGCTGCCTGCTCAAGAACCTTTGCACCCTGGCTTTGACGTTGCTTATCCTCATCGAGCACCACCGTGATGGCCGAAAGAGGTATATGGCTGTGCTCCTTGCGAACAAGCAGTGCCAAATCCATAAGACGGTCGACCATATTGGGGTTTGCCAACGCCAATAGTGTCTTTTTGGAAGAGACAACGGAGGGGTTGTTGAGTACTTTTCCCGAGAGGATGAGCTTGCGCGATGCCCTGTCCGATGTTATTGAGCTGACAATACAAGTGACAAGAATGAGCAGAATTGTTCCATTGAGCACATCTTCGTCAAGCAGGCGCGAGCCGTCGGCAAGTATGATGCCGTGACCGACAATTGCTGCCGCCAATGTTGCTGCTGCCTGCGAAGTGCTAAGGCCGAACATCAGGTTGCGTTCACCCGATGACATACGGTAGACCTTTGACACGAAGAACGATGCAAGCCACTTGCCCGTAAGCGCCGTAAGCACCATAACGGCAGCCACCACAAGCGAGTTGCCTCCCTTGAAGAGCACACTGATGTCAATCATCATACCCACTCCTATGAGGAAGAATGGTATGAAGATGGCATTTCCAACAAAGTCTATGCGTCGCATAAGGGGCGACGAGTGTGGGATGAGCCTGTTAAGCACCAATCCGGTGATGAAAGCGCCAAGAATGCCCTCCATACCGGCAAGTTCCATCATACCCGCACCCAAAAAGAGCATCATCATAACAAAGATGTACTGTATGACGCTGTCGTTGTAGTTGCGAAAAAAGTAACGTGCAATGCGCGGGAAAACGAATATTATCACAGCCCCCACCAGCAAGAGCTTGAGGAGCATAAGCAGCACAAACCACACACTGGCCTCGCCACTGAATGTGCCGGCGACGATTGCCAACACAAAGAGCGTGAGTGTGTCGGTGATGATTGTTCCGCCCACCACAAAATTCACACAGCGCAGACGTGACAGACCATAACGCGCAACAATGGGATAGGAGATGAGCGTGTATGACGCGTACATACTCGCCAACAGCACAGAGGCTACGATGCTATACTCCAGAATGAAGATGTTTGCCACCAATCCCAAAGCTATGGGTATGACAAAGACGGCAAGACCCATCAGAAGTGCGCCGCCCTTTGCCTGTTTCATCTCCTGCATATTAATCTCGAGACTGGCAAGGAACATTATATAGTAGAGACCGACCTTGCCAAAGAGTTCAAAACTGTCGTCACGCTCAAGGATATTAAGCCCGTTGGGACCGATGAGCAAACCGGCCAATATCATACCGATGATATGCGGCATACGCAGTTTGTTGAACAGGAGCGGTGCAAAAAGCACAATAGACAGCACACCAAGATATATCCAAGTGGGTTCTGTTACGGGAAAGAGTGCACTGATATTCATAACGGGTTACTGTCTATTGTGATTGTTTGTGATTACATTAGCTTACCAAGCGTAGGCAACGCCAAGGGTGAAGAGCTCCTTCAGCTGCCACAACTTCCAGTCCTTGTGTTTCACAACGCTGTCGTCGAAACGGGTGTTGACCATCAGCGATGCCGTGAAGTACTTGCTGAGAGCCACATTGAACTTTGTCTCCCACTGGAAGAAGGCTCTTTGATAGTTGGTATAATACTCAAGACGTGAATACACATCGAGGAACGATGTCAACTGATATGTAGGAATTGTCACGACAAGCTGAGTACCATAGTCGTGTCTTGCACGGCCACGGCCGACATCAAATCCCTCGGTCTCATTAACACCAAGCGACTCGGCCAAATCCTTGTAGTGCACATAACGGAAATTGTATGCCGAAAGTGGAGCAAGGAAGACCTCGAGTTTGAAGTTTCCAAGGTCGGGCTTGAAGTTGAAACCGATAGAGGCATTGGCATCAAGTGGTGCAAGGAAGTTCGAGATGAAATCGGGAGTGTTAATCGGGTAGTTAGGCAACGTCTGAGACTCCACTTTCAGTTTGGCAGCCAAATCCAATGATTTGACAATCTTGTAACCGAATGTCGACTCAATACGCAATTTGTCGGTATTGGTCCTGAATGAGTGCAAAGTATCGGCCTTTGATGTTGCAAAGCCAAGGTCCATATCGAAATGGTTGGTCCAAGTGATGCGATTCTTGTCATCATAGTTCATATCGAGGTCGATTGTCGCAAGCATAGCATAGTTGCTCTCACCACCCTGATACCAGTTCTCTGAAACAAAGTTCTGTGTGAAAGTCAACGATGTGCGACCCGAGAATTTCCAGTTGCTTGGTTTCTTCACTGTGGTTTTCATACCGCCCACAACCTCCTCGGGGATTTCAAGTTCTGCAAATCTCAACTCGGGAGAGTTAACCTTTGCCACGTGAGAGGGAACAAATTTCTCGCTGCGCATCTCGGCCTCGGTCATCAAGACCTTTTCGGGAGCTGTGCGGTAAAGTTCCATAAGAACATCGTCTATCACAGCCTCACGCTCCTCGTCCATTGACTTGATATCACCGGGCAGAACATCATCGTCACCGGAGAAAGCATCGCTAACAACAGATTGGTACAACACTGGCGAAGCAAAAAGTCTGGCATAGACCGGATTTGCATCTCCATCGGCATTGCCGTCTACAACGGCTGCAGCCGAAACGGCAGCATCGATTTTACCGTTAAAAAAGTCATAAACCGCAGAATTGTTTTGCGCAGTCACTGTCGACAAGGCAAACAAGGAGAAGATAAAATAGACAATTTTTGTTTTCATAGCTTAATATTTGATGTGCGAAGATAATACATTTTAACGATTTAACGAAATAATTGTACAATACAGCCACAATAAAAACAAAGTTCACATTTTAACAAGCAAACAGATGGGTGATATTATTATTTTTTAGTATCTTTGCAACTTAAATCGCAAAAACGAGACCTGTGATTATTTGTTAAAAACGGCATTAATAAATTTATACAAGATAAACAATGAACAAAAAGACCATTCTCGCATACGTTCTTATAGGACTTGTAATTATCGGCTTTTTCAAATTCAACCAGAAAAGCCCCGAGGATTTGCAGAGGGAGAAAGCACGTCAGGAGCGCATAGCACAGAAGAGACAACAGGACCTGCTTGCAGAGCAGGAGCGCGAAAGATATCTCCAGCAACAGTTTGAGAAGATTAAAAACGACTCTACAAGCATATTCTTCAACGTCTACAACGGTGTGGAAAAACCAGTCACATTGTCAAACGACAAGGTAGATATTACCATCAGTACACTGGGCGGACGCATTACAAGAGCATCGCTTAAGGAGTATAAGGACCAGGAGGGCAACGACATTGTACTGTTCGACAGCAGCGACAAGCTAAACAACAAGCCAGAAAACAACCGTCTGGACTATACGATTGCCTTGTCACCCGAGTATGGCAACCTGAACACTGCAAAATGCTACTTCAAGGAGCAGAGCATCACGGCAGACGAGGCTGTGTTGCGCCTGGACTTCAACAATGACCGTTACATTGACTTCACATACAAATTACGCCCGGGCAGCTACATCACCGACCTTTACATCAAGGCGCACAATATGGAGGATTTGCTCAGCACAACCGGCACAATCGACATCCGATGGAACCAGCTCCTGCGTCAGCAAGAGCCCGGATACGACTTTGAGCAGCGTTTCACGAACCTAACATACAAGTTGTATGACGATGACACCGAGAACCTGAGCGAGATGAAGGACGACAAGGCCGAAGTTGCCGAGGACGTAAGCTGGATTGCATACAAGAACCAGTTCTTCTCGTCAATAATGATTGCCGGCAACAGCTTCAGCAACACAAGCATACGCTCGACAAGCATCCCCGAAGGACAGAAAATGTTGAAGGAGTGCACCACAAGCACAACTGTGGAGTTTGACCCGAGCGGCGTGTCGGCAACTGAGTTGCAGTTCTATTTCGGTCCAAACAAGTTCAGCACCCTGAAAGAGGCGAGCGACGAGGCCATCAACCCCGAGAATGACCTTGAACTGGAGGAACTCATATACTTCGGTTGGCCAATCGTGCGTTGGATTAACCGTTACTTCATTATGTACCTGTTCGACATACTTTCGAGCACAGGACTCAATATGGGTATTGTTTTGCTGTTGCTGACACTCATAGTAAAAATATGTGTATATCCGTTCACAAAGAAGTCATACGTTTCATCGGCAAAGATGCGTGCACTGAAGCCACATATCGATGCGTTGAACGCCAAATACCCCAAGCAGGAGGACGCACTGAAGAAACAGCAGGAGACAATGGCCATCTACCAGAAATTCGGTGCAAGCCCAATGGGCGGTTGCTTGCCAATGCTCATACAGATGCCTATTTTCATTGCACTGTTCAACTTTGTCCCCAATGCCATTGAACTGCGCCAGGAGAGTTTCCTTTGGGCGAATGACCTTTCGGCATTCGACGCACTCATCAGCTGGGACAAAGACTTGTGGCTCATCGGTGACCACATAAGCATCTTCTGCCTGTTGTTCTCTGTGACACAGATTATCAACACATATTACACCAGCAAGCTACAGGCTCCGACAATCAACAGCCCGGAGATGGAACAGCAACAAAAGATGATGCGCTGGATGATGTACACAATGCCTGTGGTATTCTTCTTTATGTTCAATGAATATTCAGCCGGATTGAACTACTACTACTTCCTCTCGACCCTGTTCAGCATAATCATTGCCCTTTACCTGAGAAAGAGCATCGACGAGAACGAACTGCTGAAGAAGATGGAGGCATACGCCGAGAAAAACAAGGACTCTGTGGCAAAGCAATCGAATATGATGGCACGCCTTGAGGCTTTGCAGGAGCAGCAGAAGAAGATGATTGAGGAGCGAGAGAGAATGAAGAACAACAGAAAAAAGTGAAGCTACGGAAAATAGCCGGAGAAACAATAACGAATAAATAAAGGACTCAATAATGGGATTTTTTGATTTTTTCAAGAAGAAAGAGAATAACGCCGAGCACCGCATCGGCGGTATGGAGGATTTTATGACCCTCATACGCGTTTACTATCAGGCAGCAATGGCAGCAAATATCGGAATAACAAACATCAATATGTTGCCGGACCTTGCAACATTCAAGCGTACACTCAAAGTGCCCACACAGAACAACAAGCTTGGCGTGGGCGAGCGTAGCAAGTGCAAGAAGATGCTTGAGCAGATATACAAGCTCGACGACAACTTTTTCAAGGAGATTGACAACTCAATAAAGAAAAACTGCAAGAAGATACAGGATGCACAGCCTTTTCTTTTTGCATTTCAGGGTTTCAACAACGACCTTATGATGCTTGTCGGCAACCTGCTCAAATGGAAATTCCGTGTTCCGGGTTTTATGCACAAGCTGTTGCACGGTATGACCGAGAAGATTATCAACGACATCTTCACCAAGAACAACTGGAAAGACGAAGCAACGTTCCGCACTGTGTACGCAGTACGCAGCTACAACGAGAAGCTTGGATATTCACAGGCGTGGATAACAGAGTATGTCTACAACATAATAACTCTTGCCAAGAAAGAGCCGCGCAAGAATATGGAAGACGCTGAAAAGAAATAACATCACAGGAAAGAGGAACGCACAATTGTTCCTCTTTTTTTGTGACAAAAGAGACAAAGAGCAATGAACGACCACAACACCGAAAAGCACCCTTTAGAGCCGTTCCTGCCGCAGAATGCAAGAATCCTGATGCTTGGCAGCTTTCCGCCGCCACAAGCCAAATGGTCGATGGATTTCTTTTACCCAAACTGGATAAATGATATGTGGCGCATTATGGGCCTGCTGTTCTTTGGCGACAGGTATCACTTTGAGAACCGCAGCGAGAAATGTTTCGACAAGGAGATGATTGTAAAATTCTGCACAGACTATGGAATAGCACTCTACGACACAGCCAGCGAGGTTGTGAGACTAAAGGACAACGCCTCGGACAAATACCTGGAGATTGCGACAGCCACCGACATCAAAGCATTGCTTGAGAAGACACCACACTGCACAGCTGTTGTAACGACCGGACAAAAAGCAACAGATACCATTGTGGAGAAGTTCGGTTGCGAGACACCACCGATGGGTGGTAAGAGCACAGTGTGCATCGGCGGGAGAGAGTATAACATATGGCGGATGCCATCGACATCCCGCGCCTACCCTCTTGCACTTGAAAAGAAAGCTGCATACTACCGGGAGATGTTCAGACTGGAGAAATTGTTGCCCTGAACAGAGAACATCGACTCTTTTTACCCGCTCACAGCAGCAGGCACGTGAAAAAAGCAGAAAAAAAAGTGCAAATGTTTCGCATTTCGCAAAAATAACCTATATTTGCAATTAGTAGCAAAAAGGGACTGCTCACACGGTTGGATGCACAAAGACAGGCACAGAGCGTGCCGGCCGTCTGCGTCCTTGTTTGCAGAATGATTGTCGTAATATGACCGGGAACGATACAACAATAATGACAGATTTTGAGGGCAAGTTGCATCTGCTTATAAACGAGTATAAGTTGAAAGCCGAGCAGAACAACGAACTCACACGCAAAATCGAGGAGAAAGAGAACATTCTCAAAGAGCTCCAAATGCGTTGTAACGCGCTCGAAAACAGCTACAACAATCTCAAGCAAGCCAAGATTATCAGCCTTAGCGACAGCGGTATAGAGGGAGCCAAGGACAAGATATCAAGGTTGGTGCGTGAAATCGACCGATGCATAGAGGCGCTAAAGAAGTAAAGACGTAGACTGCATTATGGAAGATAGAGAACTGGGAATTAACCTTATAATAGACGGCACATCGTACCCGTTGACAATAAAGGCTAGCGAAGAGCCATCGTACAGGCAGGCGGCAAGGATTGTCAACGACACGCTGTCAAGATATAAAGACCTTTTTTCAGGAGAGGGAGGCGTCAGAGTGATGACAATGGTTGCACTTGACATTGCTTTCCACGCTGTAAGCGGTTCTGATGGTGTAAACTCCATTGAGGTGAGACGCAAGATAGGCGAACTCTCACGCTTGATTGACAACACACTCAAAGCAAAGAACTGAAAAACTGTTTTTTTGAAGTTTCACGCATTGCAATATCCATCTGCGCCGGCAAAGAAAATGCCGGCAAGGGAATATCGCGGTGCGTTTTATTATATATTTAAAATTTATAACTATATGAATGTTACAACATTAATCATCGGATTGGCAGCCGGATTGGTCTTTGGCTTTCTTATCCAATTTTTGATAAACAAAACAGCCTTGAAGGCAAAGCATCAGCGCATTATCGACGACGCACACAAAGAGGCAGAGGTAATCAAGAAGAACAAACTGCTTGAGGTAAAGGAGAAGTTCCTTAACAAAAAGGCAGAACTTGAGAAAGAGATTTCGCAGCGCAACAACAAAATTCAGCAGGCCGAGCACCAGCTGAAACAGCGCGAGATACAGTACAACCAGCGCAACGAGGACCTGCAACGCCGCAAGAGCGAGCTGGACACCGTAAAGGACAACCTCGAGGCACAGAAAGGCGTGTTGGAACGCAAGCAGGAAGAACTTGACAAGATGCACGCCCAGGAGCGTGAGAAGCTCGAGGCCATCAGCGGTCTCTCGGCCGAGGATGCAAAGGAGCGCCTCATTGAGTCACTCAAGGAGGAGGCAAAGAGCGAAGCCGCATCATACATCAACGACATCATCGACGATGCAAAGATGACAGCCAACAAGGAGGCAAAGAAAATTGTAATCCAGACAATACAGCGCGTTGCCACAGAAACAGCCATCGAGAACTCGGTAACAGTGTTCCACATCGACAGCGACGAGATGAAGGGCCGCATCATTGGCCGCGAAGGACGTAACATCCGCGCATTGGAGGCAGCAACAGGTGTCGAGATTGTTGTCGACGACACCCCCGAGGCTATCGTCCTGAGCGCGTTCGACCCTGTCCGCCGCGAGATTGCACGCCTTGCACTGCACCAGCTTGTAGCCGACGGACGCATACACCCCGCACGCATTGAGGAGGTTGTTGCAAAGGTCAAGAAGCAGATTGAGGAAGAAATCATTGAAACAGGTAAGCGCACAACCATCGACTTGGGTATCCACGGAATGCACCCCGAGCTCATTCGCATCATCGGTAAGATGAAGTACCGTTCATCATACGGACAGAACCTGCTGCAGCACGCACGCGAGACAGCCAACCTCTGTGCAGTTATGGCTGCCGAGCTTGGCCTCAACCCCAAGAAGGCGAAACGTGCCGGCTTGTTGCACGATATCGGTAAGGTGCCCGATGAGGAGACCGAATTGCCACACGCAGAGTATGGTATGAAGATTGCCGAGAAGTACAAGGAGAAGGCCGATATATGCAACGCCATCGGCGCTCACCACGACGAGGTGGAGATGACAAGCCTCATCGCCCCAATCGTACAGGTTTGTGACGCCATCTCGGGCGCACGCCCCGGCGCACGTCGCGAGATTGTAGAGGCATACATCAAGCGTCTGCACGACCTTGAGCAGCTTGCAATGTCATACCCAGGCGTAACAAAGACCTATGCCATCCAGGCCGGTCGCGAATTGCGCGTAATCGTCGGTGCCGACAAGATTGACGACAAGCAGACCGAGTTGCTCTCGGGCGAGATTGCAAAGAAGATTCAGGACGAGATGACCTACCCCGGACAGGTGAAGATTACCGTCATTCGCGAGACACGTGCCGTGAACTACGCACGATAATCCAAGACATAACAACAAGTGCGGTATATGAAAATATATCGCACTTTTTTACTGCCACAAAATGGACAAGCCACATCTTTCAGCAGAACTCATAAACCATATAGAAGGAGAAATATTGCCACGGTATGAAGCCTTTGACAAGGCACACGACCGCAGGCACGCCTTTATGGTAATGTCGAACAGTCTAAGGTTGGCACAGCACTACGACGTTGATATGCAGATGGTATATACCATTGCCGCATATCACGACCTGGGACTGGAAGCAGGCCGTGAACAGCACCACACCGTATCGGCACGCATAGTACGCGAAGAGAAGAGGCTTAAGAAGTTTTTCACAAGCGAGCAGATAGAGATGATGGCCGACGCTGTTGAGGACCACCGCGCATCCTGCAGCAAACCGCCACGCACCATATATGGCAAGATTGTTGCCGAGGCCGACCGCATTATCGACAGCCATACAATAATGGCACGCACCATACAATACGGACTTGCCAATTACCCTGCACTGACAAAGAAAGAACACATTGAACGCGCCGTGGCACACATAAAGGAGAAATATGGCGAAGGCGGATACCTGAAGCTGTGGATTCCCCAGTCGGACAATGCCGCCAGACTGCAGGAGTTCCGCACAATCATAAGCAACGAAGCACTATTGGTTGAAAACCTGAAACAGATATACGACGAGGAAAGCACCGCCAATCACGCATAACTGTGCAGGGCAACGTTCCGTCGTTTTTTTATTTCTTCACAACTGCAGCAACATCGTTGCCGTTTGAGTTCTCATTCTCCGATATGCAGAAGCCTATCTTTTTTGGTTTCTCAGCATCTGCCACTGCTTCAGCCTCGATGGCAATCTTGTCACTAATAATATCCAACGCCATATCAACAGATTCGTTCAATTCATTGAAATGCTTGATAAACAGCTCAACCCACATTTTCTTTGAAGTGAAATAGAAAGTAGAATCGACCTTAATTGAATCGTTGTAAGCATACACCGTAGCGTGGTTATATAGGTCGGTGTTCACCTTGTCTGCAATGAAAGTCTTGTCGGTAAGGTCAAGCGAGGCATATTCTTCGGCATTACACTCATATACAATTGCACATTCAGCATAATCATCACCTGTGCCAAGCTGCAGAGTATAGATACTGTCGTTGAACTTGAAGAGCAACTCGCCATCCTTTATCTCGCAAGCAATGCCCTCGCTTGCAAAATAGTCCATAGCTACCTTACGCAACTTTGTGATGTTGCTTGTAAAACCACCGAAAAGTCCTGAAAAAGTGTTTGAAATCGCCATAATATAAAATGTTTTAATTTGTTTTTCACAATGTTTACATAGCAAATATCCACCTTTATAACTATACCCCAAACAAAAAATGCGACATAAAAAAACGGCTCTAAACAATTTGTACCAAAACTATATATAGTTTTGGTACAAAAGTAGAGGACGGAATTGTTGGGCTATATAAATTTATAGTGCAATTTCCATAT
>JAFYWV010000046.1 GCA_017546505.1 Bacteroidaceae bacterium | reverse complement strand
CTGAATCTTACGATGAAGATATGTCTGATTATATAAAAGAGATAAAGCACGGTAGCCGCACATCGCAAAAGCTCTACAGCATACAAACCCAGCCTGTCGGCGAGGCATTGCGCGTGTTGTGCATCACCCAGAACAGCAAGGGCCGTTTCGCCGGTGAGAACGGCGATGTGCTGTTAATCACCGTGAAGGCAGCCGAAGAGATTGCCGTTGGTGATGTTGATATAAAGATTACAAACACCATACTTTCTCGTCAGGATGGTTCAACCTATAAACCCGCATACTGCACAGCCACAGTTTCTGTAACCAATGGTTCAACAACAGGCATTGACGAGGTGAAAGGTGAAAACGGAGAAATGAAAGCTATCTACGATTTGCAAGGTAGAAAAGTAGACACCCTAAACAAAGGACTTTACATCATTGACGGCAAAAAGGTTGTTATAAAGTAATGTGATTGCTTGTCGCCGTACTACGCGTGGCTGTTGCTCAAAATATCGATTTATTTGCATATAACGGAATAATAGATGAGGTTAGTCCTCATCTATTATTCCGTTATATGCCAGCTCTCCTTCTACAATGAAGTATAGCTCCTCGGGGTCGAAATTGCCGATGTTGCATTTCTTCGCTTCTTTGGCAATGAACTCGGCTATTTCGTTGATGTCGATGTCGACATATTCGCTGTCGTTGTCGAGGATGCCGCTCTTGTCATAGTAGTCGTAGATGGTGTCAAGGAAAAAATAGAACTCGTCGTCGCTGTACTTCTCCTTGAGGTCCTGTGGCAGGCGTTCACGTATGAATGCTATGGTCTTCTCGTCATCAAGGTCTTCCATATCAAAACCGTCGTTGTTCATAGTTTTGTGTTTTAAGGATTAGAGAAGTGCTTCGAACTTTGCCTGTACGTCGCCCTTTGACTTTGAGCCTACGAAACGGTCTACTACCTTGCCGTCCTTGATGAAGAGGACTGTTGGCACGTTGCGGATGCCATACTCCATTGTGAGGTCGTCGGCCTCCTCGATGTCGCATTTGCCCACTGCGATGCGGCCGGCATACTCCTCGGATAGCTCGTCGATGATTGGTGCCAACTGCTTGCAAGGACCACACCAAGCTGCGCTGAAGTCAAGTACTATTGGCAATTCTGTTGCCATAAATTCTTTTGCATTGTCGTTTGTTACGTTTGTTGCCATAATGTTGATTTTTATGGGTTAATTAAGTTTATATTCTATGTTTTCAATCTCTTTTATATAATCGAGCAGTTCGGGCAGTACCTCAATATCGCGGTTCTTTGATGCGAGTTCAAGGGTGAACTCCTGCTCGTAGTCCTTTATCTTGAAGATGAGCTTGCTGTTGCCCGGGTGCTTCTCGGTGTAGTCGATGATGGTGCTGTAGACCTCCTCGGTGAGTGACATTACATCGAATGTTATGGTGATGCTCTTTACAAGTCCTTCTTTAATCTCGGGCATAAGCTCGATGCTGTCTACAACAAAGTCGAACTTTGTATCATCCCAACGGCGTGGCTGGCAGCTGCCCTTTATATAAAGGAAGTTGCCAGGGATGAAGTAGTTCTGCTTTTTCATCCACTCGTCGCCAAAGAAGAACATCTCGGCCGAACCGGTAAAATCCTCAATCTTTGCTACTCCGTAGGGGCTGCCTTTCTTTGTGAAGCCTGTGCGTGGAGGGTCGCTGACAACGCCGCCAAGGGTGATTTTGCGCCCTTTGAGTGCCTCGATGTTGTCCATCTCGGCCGCTTTGGTGTTGCAGAACTCGTTGAGGATAATAGAGTAGTCGTCGAGCGGGTGGGCCGACAGGTATATGCCTACAAGCTCGCGCTCGCGGTTGAGGCGTTCAAGTGTGCTCCAGTTGCCGCCGGCAGGGATTTCGGGTCTCGGAATTTCGGCCATCTCGGTGTCGCCGAAAAGAGATGCGGTGGCATTGGCCTTGTCGTTCTGATAGGTGTTGCCATAGCGTATGAGTGCCTCAAGGAACTGTTCGCCCTTGCTGTTGGTGTTGGCGTACTGCTCGCGCGAGATGTCGCCCGGGAGCTCGTCGAATGCTCCGGCAAAGGCAAGGCACTCAAGGTTCTTGCGGTTGCAGGCGGTGAGGTTCACACGCTCTACAAAGTCGAAGATGCTCTTGAACGGGCCGTTGGCTTCGCGCTCGTCGATGATGCACTGCACTGCGTTCTCGCCAACGCCTTTTACGGCGCAGAGACCAAAGCGTATGTCGCCTTTCTTGTTGACACTGAACTTGCGGCGCGACTCGTTGACATCGGGGCCAAGCACGTTGATGCCCATACTTTTGCACTCCTGCATAAGTTTGGTGATTTCGGTAATCTTGTCAAGGTTGCGGCTCATTGCACCTGCCATATATTGTGACGGGTAGTTGGCCTTGAGGTATGCTGTCTGGTAGGCTACCCAAGAGTAGCAGGTTGCGTGTGACTTGTTGAAGGCGTATGATGCAAACTTTTCCCAGTCGGCCCAGATTTTTTCAAGCACTTTCTCGTCGTGTCCGTTATTCTTGCCGCCATTGATGAACTTTGGCTTCAGTTCGTCCAGCTTGGCCTTGAGTTTCTTACCCATCGCTTTGCGCAGGGTGTCGCTCTCGCCACGGGTGAAGTCGGCAAGCAGGCGCGAGAGGAGCATCACCTGCTCCTGATACACGGTGATGCCGTAGGTGTCCTTGAGGTACTTTTCCATACAGGGTATGTCGTACTGCACCAGTGAGGGGTCGTGTTTGCGCTTGATGAAGTCGGGGATGTAGTCCATTGGGCCCGGGCGGTAGAGGGCGTTCATTGCAATGAGGTCCTCGAAGGTGCTGGGCTGCAGCTCACGTAGATATTTCTGCATACCCGGCGACTCGAACTGGAATGTGCCTATGGTGTTGCCCTTGCTGTAGAGCTCATAGGTCTTGGGGTCGTCAATGGGTATGGTGTCTATGTCAACGTCTATCTTAAGGCTTTGGCGTATGTTTTCAAGCGCCTCTTTTATTACAGAGAGGGTCTTGAGGCCCAGGAAGTCCATCTTGATGAGGCCGGTCTCCTCAATCACGCTTCCCTCGTATTGTGTCACAAGCATCTTTTCGCCGGTCTCCTTGTCCTCGGCGATGCTGATGGGTACGTGGTCTGTTATGTCGTCGCGGCAGATGATTGTTCCGCAGGCGTGTACGCCGGTGTTGCGCACGTTGCCCTCGAGCATCTTGGCATATTTTATGGTGTCGCGCAACAGTGGGTCGGGCGACGCTTCGGCCTCGCGCAACTCGGGGACAGCCTGTATGGCATTGGGAAGGTTCATCTTCATACCGTCGGGCAGGCGGTCGGGGATGGCCTTGCACAGTTTGTTCGATATGTCGAGCGGCACCTTCTGCACTCGTGCAACGTCCTTGATGGCAAGTTTTGTTGCCATTGTGCCGTATGTGATGATGTGTGCAACCTTCTCCTGTCCGTATTTCTCGGTTACCCAATTGAGTACGCGGCCACGGCCGTCGTCGTCAAAGTCAACGTCGATATCGGGGAGTGAAATACGGTCGGGGTTGAGGAAACGCTCGAACAGAAGGTCATATTTTATAGGGTCGACGCGTGTGATTCCAAGTGTGTAGGCTACAACACTGCCGGCTGCCGAGCCACGGCCCGGGCCCACAGAAACGCCAAGCTCCTCGCGGGCGGCTTTGATAAAGTCCTGCACGATGAGGAAGTAGCCGGGGAAACCCATTGTCTTCATAATGTGCAGCTCAAAATCAATGCGGTCGGTAAGTTCCTGTGAGAATGGCTCGGGGTAGCACTTCTTTGCTCCGTCGTAGGCGAGCTTGCGAAGGTAGTCGCCCTCGAGCTTGATGCGGTAGAGCTTGTCATAGCCGCCGAGCTTCTTGATTTTCTTCTCGGCCTCCTCCTGCGAGAGCACTACATTTCCTTTCTCATCGCGTGTGAATTCGTCAAAGAGCTGCTGGTGCGTGATGGTTTGGCGGTAGCCCTCCTCGGTGCCGAACTCCTCGGGGATGGCGAAGTTGGGCATAATGGGGGCGCTGTCGATGGAGTAGTATTCCACCTTGTCGCAAATCTCTACGGTATTTGCCATTGCCTCGGGGATGTCGCCGAACATTTCGGCCATCTCGGCCTTGGTCTTCATCCACTCCTGCTTTGAGTAGAGCATACGGGTGGGGTCGTCGAGGTCGCGGCCTGTGCTCAGGCAGATGAGACGGTCGTGCGCCTCGGCATTCTCCTCGTCGACAAAGTGCACGTCGTTTGAGCAGATGAGTTTTACGCCGCACTTCTTGCTCAATTCAATAATGTGCTTGTTGACTTCGACCTGCAGGGGGTACACCTCGTGGTTGGCACGCTCTGTGGTGGCTTTGTGCAGTTGCAGCTCCAGATAGTAGTCGTCGCCAAAGAGGTTCTTGAACCACATTACAACCTCTTCGGCCTTTGCCAGGTCGCCGTTCTTTATGAGCTGTGGCACTTCGCCACCAAGACAGGCCGAGCAGCAGATGAGCCCTTCGTGGTACTTCTCAATCTCGGTCTTGTCGGTACGCGGGTTGTAGTAGTAGCCCTCGCTCCAGGCTTTTGACACTATCTTCACAAGGTTGTGGTAACCTGTCTGGTTTTTGGCAAGGAGGATTAGGTGGTGTCCGCGCATATCTTCCTTGAGCTCTTTGTTGAAAAGGCGGCGCTCGGCCACGTACACCTCACAGCCGATGATGGGCTTGAACTTCTCCTCATCGCTCTTTTTGGAGTTTATTTTGTTTACATAGTTGAAGAACTCCTTTATACCCATCATATTGCCGTGGTCGGTGATGGCTATGCCTTTCATATTGTCGGCAATAGCCTTGTCGACAAGCTTTGCTATGGCAGCCTGTCCGTCAAGGATGGAGTATTGTGAGTGGACGTGTAGGTGTACGAAATCTTGCATCAGTCTCTTTTTTTATCGTTGATAAAGGTAATACCTTTTGTTTATATATGTTGTTTTTTTTACTTAAAAGTTATTAACACGGGTGTGTGTTTGCAAAAAATGTTTCGCTTTGCCTGTCAGTCCAATGCTCATTTTGGCTTTTTTGCTTTTTTTTATTTGTTTTTAATTTTTTATTACTACATTTGCAGAAACTGCGAAAATGTACTGAGCAGGCTGTGATATGCGACGTTTCATATAGTGTGGCTTGTCTGTGCGTGCATTTGTGAATTAATACCGTATTTGATTATGAAAAAGTTTAGAAGAATAAGAAAGTTAAAGGACTATAGAATACACAGGGAGGGTACTGAAATTTTGATTTTGGGATTTACGGTTTTTGCTTTGGCAGCTTTCCTGTTGTGGTATTATCTGCCCCAATTCTTTATTCTCAATTGTGTCGTTTCGTTGTTTTTCTTTGTTACCTATCTGTTGATGGTAAACTTTTTCCGTAGCCCCAAGCGAATTTTCCCGGGTGATGTGGAGAATGTTATTGTGGCTCCGGCCGACGGTAAGGTTGTGGTGATTGAGAAGGTTTATGAGCCCGACCACTTCAAGGATGAGAGATTGCAGATTTCAATATTTATGAGCCCTACCAATGTGCACGCCAACTGGTATCCTGTTGATGGTGTTGTGAAGCGTGTGGAGCATCAGAAAGGAAAATTCCACAAAGCCTGGCTGCCGAAAGCGAGCACTGAGAACGAGCGTTCATTGGTGGTCATTGAGACCGAGGGCGGCCGCGAGGTGCTGGTACGTCAGATAGCCGGTGCAATGGCAAGACGTATTGTGACCTATGCTACTGCCGGCGAGGAGTGCTTCATTGACCAGCATATGGGATTTATCAAGTTCGGTTCGCGCGTCGACCTCTATTTGCCGCTCGACGTGGATTTGAAGATTGAACTGAACCAGAAGACTGTCGGTAACGAAACGATAATAGCAACTTTCAAATAAAGACTTGGTATTATGAAGAAACATATTCCAAATGCAATCACCTGCTGTAACCTTTTTTCGGGTTGTGTGGCGTGTGTAATGGCTTTCACAGGGGAGTTTGAGTGTGCGATGCTATTTATTGTATTGGGTGCCGTGTTCGACTTCTTTGACGGAATGGTTGCCCGTCTTTTGGGTGTTTCTTCGCCATTGGGAGTGCAGATGGATTCTTTGGCCGATGATATTACATTCGGTCTTGCTCCGGCAACAGTGATATTCTCGTTTATGAAGGATTCGCTTGTGTATCCGGCTTTCTTGGGTAGCTTTGCTGTGGTGTTGCCCTATTTGGCTTTTCTCATTGCTGTGTTCTCGGCTTGCCGTTTGGCAAAGTTTAATGTCGATACACGTCAGACAACGTCGTTCATTGGATTGCCGACACCTGCCAATGCTCTCTTCTGGTCGTCGTTGATAGTTGGTGGCAATGAGTGGCTGTTGAGCCTGAACCACGCGTGGGCGTTGATTTTGGCACTTATTTTCCTGTTCTCGTACTTCTTGATTTCGGAAATTCCGATGTTCTCTATGAAGTTTAAGAATTTGAGTTGGAAAAGCAACAAAATAAGATACATATTCCTTCTTGTTTCTTTGCCGATGCTTGCGCTCGGCTATCTTGCTCCGGTGGCAATTATTTCGTGGTATCTGGCTCTGTCGGTGGCTCTGTCAAAAAAGAGAGGCTGATTTCCGGGGTTAATGTCTGTGTGATTTAAAACTTATGTGCTTCTCTCTGCGTTGATAGATGCAGAGATTGATGGCTGTGTCACAGATGTTGTTTGTTCTTATTGTGTAAATAAATGTATATACTTTTTATTTTGCTTTTACTGTTTATATTTTTTGTGTTCTTGTTGCCTACGCTTATTCTCTCTGTAATAGCAAGGGTGCTGGCTTTGTTTGGCTTTGCTTCGAGAAAGAAGACGCCAAAGAAACAGAGCAATGTCGATTTTGATGATGACAAGGCTGCGGGGCACAAACCCTCGGGAACTGTTGGCGGAAAAAAGATTTTTGACAAGAGCGAGGGTGAATATGTGGATTTTGAGGAGATAAAATGATAAGGAAAATCCTCCTCTCTGCGCACTGCAGGGAGGAGGATTTTGTCTCTTGTTATTCGGCTCTTTCTTATGGGTGAACGAATGTGCCGATATCCTCGCCGTTCATAACCTTTTTGAGGTTTCCTACAATGTCCATATTGAATACGTAGATGGGGAGGTTGTTCTCGCGACACATTGCGGTGGCTGTGATGTCCATTACCTTGAGTCCGCGTGAGATTACCTCGTCATAGGTTATATCCTGGAATTTTGTTGCGGTGGGGTCTTTCTCGGGGTCGGCTGTGTAGATGCCGTCAACACGTGTGCCCTTCAACATTACGTCGGCCTCAATCTCAATGCCGCGAAGTGATGAACCGGTGTCGGTTGTGAAGTAGGGGCTTCCTGTGCCGGCTGCCATAATGACTACCATTCCCTGCTCCATAGCCTCAATGGCTTTCCATTTGGTGTAGAACTCACCCACGGGTTCCATACGGATTGCTGTGAGCACTTTGTTGGGAACACCGGCTGCTCCGAGTGCCGAACTGAGTGCAAGGCTGTTGATGACGGTTGCCATCATACCCATCTGGTCGCCCTTTACACGGTCGAATCCCTTGCCTGCGCCTGTGAGACCACGGAAGATGTTGCCTCCGCCAATGACTATTCCTATCTGGACGCCCATCTCTGCAACCTCCTTGATTTGAGCCGCATATTCATTAAGGCGTTTGACGTCTATTCCATAACCCTGCTCGCCCATAAGGCTCTCGCCGCTGAGCTTCAAAAGTATGCGTTTGAATTTTGCCATATTGTTTATTGATTTTTAGTTTTTGTAAAAGTAAGACAATTTATTAAAATATGCTATATTTTGTGGTAAAAGGTTAACTCTATTTTTAATAAAGCCGTTTTTTACTACTTTTGTAATTGTAAATTTGAGTTTATATGAGATTTATCAAAAATCCTAACCTTACGGTTGCCGTGCTTGCTGTGTATACAGCAGCTGTGTATATTTACTTTTTTCCGCGCAATGAGGAGATGAGCACCACAGAGAAGTGGCTCACGGTGGGTGCGTCGGTTGTTATGCTTGCTCTCCTGTGGCTGCTGTTGCGCCGCCGTGCGAGGTTGCGCCGTGAGAGAGAAACGGGGCAGAAGATTGACAGAAAGGATTAAAGTTCCATCTCTACCTCTTTGAAAGCGTATCGGTCTACGCTGCCGTCGTTGCGTTGTAATAGCAGGTGTCCGTCGCTTTCGACTCCTTTTATGATTGCCTCAAATTTACCGTTCTTGTCAATGAATGTGTGCTGTGCGTTTATGCCTAAAAGCCGCTCATCGTATTTTGCCGCTATGGCATCACGGTTCCCAAACCGCAGTTCATTGTAATAGTGCTCAAACCGGTCGAGTATTGTTGCAAGTACATCGTCAATGATATATTCGTCCTCTTGCTTTCGGTTTTCTGCTTTCTGCT
>JAFYWV010000045.1 GCA_017546505.1 Bacteroidaceae bacterium | reverse complement strand
GGCTCCTGGTAGCGAGCATACAAACATGACTGCTGCTCAGGTTCTTGATGTATTGAACAACTGGAAGACAAACTTCTACGATAAGTATGGTGTTGCTCCTGCTGCATTCGTAATTGATGACGGTTGGGACAACTATGGTCCTTGGACATTCCACAGCGGCTTCCCTAACGAGATGCGTGACATGTCGGCTCTTGCAAAGGAGATGGGTGCAGGTATCGGTGCATGGTTAGGCCCTGTTGGTGGTTATGGTCAGAGCGGTAACTACCGTCGTAGCTACTGGAATAGCAATAACCGTGGCGGTATGCAGCTCTCTAACCCATTGTACTATGAGACATTCTTGGCAGCAGCCGAGAACCTCGTATGCAATCAGGACGGTCAGGCTGGCTTCAATGCAAACACTGACAACTATATGTTCTTCAAGTATGACGGTATCTCAGCACAGTTCTCTGCTACAGGTCCTGATGCAGGTGACACCGGTAACGAGAACGCCGAGGGTATCATCCGTCTTGAGCGTTATGTACGTGAGAACCTCCGCGAGGATATCTTCTTCAACACAACTGTAGGTACTTGGGCTTCTCCATTCTGGTACCAGATTACCGATGCTACTTGGCGCCAGGAGAATGACTATGGTACAATCGGTAACAACTCTATCGACCGCGAGAATTGGATTACATACCGTGACCGCCTTGTTTACCAGAACTATGTAAGCAACTCACCATTGTGTCCAATCAATACATTGATGACTCACGGATTTATCCTCTCTAACTTTGGTAGCGTATCGGGCAACAAGACATACGAGGCTGTTCTGCGCGAGATGCGTTGTGCATTCGTTTGCGGTTCGGGTATGGTTGAGCTCTACAACGACTACTCTTTGATGAACAGCATCAATGGCGGTAAGCTTTGGGCAGACCTTGCCGAGTGTATGGCTTGGCAGAAGAAGAACGCCGATGTATTGCCCGATGCTCACTGGGTAGGTGGCAATCCTTGGAACGGTTCATCGGCCGAGGTTTATGGTTGGGCTTCTTGGAACGGTGCAAAGGCAACTCTTGCATTGCGCAACGGCTCTAACAGTCAGCAGACATATACATTTACATTGCGCGAGGCTCTTGAGATTCCTGCAAACATCACTGGTGCTATCATCCTCAACAAGTCGTTCAATGTTCAGAACGCTCTTAGCGGTTTGACCGAGGGTGTTGCAATTGACATCGACCAGCAGTTGACTGTAACATTGCCAGGTAGCACTGTATATGCATTCGACGGCGTGAACAGCGACCCTTCACAGGTCCCTTTTGAGGTAGTTGACTACTCTCCAAAGAAGTCCGAGGCTATTGAGACAATCAAGATTACTTTCAACAGCGAGGCTGAGGGTGAGTTCAATCCTTACGAGATGAGCAAGTTTATGAAGTTCAAGCAGGGCAACAGCGTTGCAAGCGGCATTTCAAACTATGTGGTAAATGGTGCTGAGCTGACTGTTACATTGTCACAGAAAGTTTCTACTCCCGGCGAGTATACATTGGTTATCCCCGAGGGTCTTATCACACGCGCAAGCGACGATAAGCCTTTCTCTGGCGAGCTTGCTTTCACCATCACTGCTCCCGAGGCTATCCAGGTGGTGTCTGTTTCTCCAAGCGAGGATATCTACTCACTCCAGACAATCGAGCTCACATTCAACAAGGAGATTCTTGCTGTTGAGGATGCAGCGGCTGCAATTGAGTTGAGAGATACCGAGAATGCAGTTGTTGCTACTGCTACTTGTGTTGCCGAGGGTAAGAAACTTGTTGTAACACTCGACGATGAGGTTACTGCTCCGGGCGAGTATACTTTGGTTATTCCCGAGGGCGTTATCGTTGGTGCGGCTATCGGCGACGCTTTCAGCGGCGAGGTGGCAATCACTGTTGAGGAGTTCGATGTTTATGAGCCACGCAACATTGGCAACAAAACACGTAACGACCGTAACATCAACAGCATTAGCCTTTCAAGCGACTTCCACGGTGCTTCAAGCTACGAGCTTACAGCAGCTGACAAGGGACTCGACTATGTGAACCTTGCAAAGATCGAGGAGCCTGTTTACTTTGTTGTCGCTCCGGGCGAGACAGTGACACCTACTGTTGATGCTGCCGGTTCTTGGGTACACTTCTTCGTCTTCGTTGACAAGATGGGTGATGGCTTTACAGCTTCTATTGAGGATGGTAGCAGCTGGGCACCTGCCGGTGACCTTGTGTCTTACTCGTTCTACAACAATAACTCTTCAAGCGACGAGAGTGGCTGGAACAGTGTCGGTGCTGTAATAAGTGGCAATAACCGCAACAAGCCTTCTTTGCCTGCATTCACTGCTCCCGAGGAGACCGGTGTATACCGCTTGCGTTTCAAGCAGGACTGGTGTAACATTGACCCACAGGGTGATGCCGACGGCAAGTTCGGTGACTTCAAGCAGAACGGTGGACAGATTATTGACCTTTATCTCACCGTTACAAACACAACCGGTGTTGAAGAGGTGAAAACTGAAAACGGAGAGGCAAAAGCTATTTACGACCTCACAGGCCGCAAGCTTGAGCAGGTTACAGCCCCCGGTGTTTACATCGTAGGCGGTAAGAAAGTCTTCGTTAAGTAAAAAACGCTTTCTAATCCTGAGCACAGCGAAGGATTTATAACTGTCAATCAGCACGCGCCGCGGCGCGTGCTGATTTCATCTTGATAATTTGATTGGCTATGAATGAAAATAAACGTTTGCTTTCGCTCGATGTCTTGCGCGGTCTCGACCTTTTTTTGCTTGTGGCACTGCAACCGGTACTGCGTGCCGTGCTGCTGGAGCTCAACTGTGATGTGTTGAACGATACACTTCTCTATCAGCTCGACCACGCAGAGTGGGAGGGTATGCGTGTGTGGGATATCGTTATGCCGCTGTTCCTGTTTATGTCGGGTGTGACAATGCCATACTCCTTGCCGAAGTACAAGACACAGAACGGCAATATCAAGGTCTGGAAACGTGTACTGAAGCGCTTTGCACTGCTCTTTTTGCTAGGTATGCTGGTACAGGGTAATATCCTTGCACTCGACCCCGGCAGAATATATATATACAGTAATACACTGCAGGCAATTGCTGTGGGCTACCTGCTCACGGTACCTATGGTGTTGTATATGAAACCTCGGATGCAGATAGTTGTCATTGCCATTTTGCTTGTGATTTACTCTTTGCCTATGCATTTGCACGGCGACTGGAGCGCACAGGGCAATTTTGCGGCAATCATTGACAAGTTTGTATTGGGACGTTTCCGCGACGGCAGTTCGGTAACGGCCGATGGCAGCGTGCTGTTTGCGGCGTGGTACGACTATACCTGGCTGTGGAGTAGCCTGACATTCTGCTGTACCGTTGCGCTTGGCAGCTTTGCCGGGTACTTGACAAAGAGCGGTAACAGTGACCGCCGGGTTACTGCACGTAAACTGTTGCTGGTTGGTGTGGTGCTTGTGGTTGCAGGCCTGTTGGGCGGCTTGGTACAGCCGGTCATCAAGCGTATCTGGAGCGCGAGCTTCACACTCTACAGTGCCGGATGGTGCTACTTGTTGCTTGCATTGTTCTATTGGTGGATTGATGTCAAAGGACACACAAAAGGGTGGGGGTGGCTGCTCTGCTTCGGTTGCAATGCAATAACAGCCTATCTTGTAGGTGAGTTGGTGAATTTCCGCAGTATTGCCGAGTCATTGTTCTATGGCACAGAGCAATATTTGGGTGATTGGTATCCCGTGCTGCTCACGTTCTGTAACAGCATAATGGTGTTCTTGATATTGAAGATGATGTATAGAGCAAGGCTGTTCTTGAAAGTGTAGCAACAAGTTGTCGTCAATCGCCTTTTGCGTCATAAAGGCGATGTTACCGCACCTTGCACAGGCAAGCCGTGATTTCCACCGTTGGCGATACAACGAAATGATTTTGGAGACATACCAGATGGCGAAGAAACGCAAGGACACAAAGACAATGGAGAAAGCAGCTTCAAGCTATGCGAAGTTCAACCGCATTGACCTTGAAGACGAACAGGCCGTGCCGTATGACCTTATCGTTGTTCAGCCGTTTACAGCCACCGATGACCCCTCTGTTCTTGGTATCAAGCCTATACCGAACATTCAGGAGAAGATACAGAAGATGATTGCAAAGTACCGTGCCGAGACAATCGACATCGAAGATGTGGAGTACGAAGAGGCCGACCTGGAGGAAGATGTTTTATTCAATGACGAAATAGAAAATGCCAAAAGGCAATTATAAATGAAAGTTATTTGCTACCTTTGTCAAACAAACTAATGCGTAATGAAAACGGCAAAGACAGTAGATGAGCAGATAGATATATTGCGTTCACGCGGTATAATCATAAACGACCCCGAAAAGGCAAAAGAGATACTGAACGATATTGGTTATTATCGTTTGGGATTTTATTTCTTCCCATTTGAAAAAACACACCCACAAACAACGAATAGGACACACGAAGTAGTACCCGGAACACAGTTTGAAGATGCTGTAGCCCTGTACTATTTTGATTTCGACTTAAGGAACATTCTCAACAGATATTTAACTCGTGTTGAGGTGGCTTTCCGAACCTATCTTACATACTATATGTCGTTGCAGTATAAAGCTGACCCGTTGTGGTTTGTGAGTCCTACTGTAGTCATTCAGTCCTTTATAAATGATTTTGATAGAAAGGTATATCAGTCGGAGGCGTTCAGGAAAAACCAGCAGATAAAGAGACATCACAATAAATATCCTGCCGATAAATATGCTCCTGCTTGGAAAACGGTTGAGTTTATGACATTCGGTAGTATTGTGAGGCTGTATAAGTCTATTGACAATAAAGACGACAAAAAAGCTATAGCAAGAAACTTTGGTGTCGGTAAATCTGCGGTTTTTGCAACATACATTGATGCCATATATGCGTTACGCAATAAATGTGCTCACGGTTCGGCTCTTTTCGACTTGCAACTTCCTAACGGTATTATAGCTGCAAAGGGTCCAAAAATTGGGCTTACAGGTGCTGATTGTCAAAACCTAAATGGTGCGATAACAGTTCTGTTATATGTTCTTAAACATATATCACAGAACAGGGCAAATGATTTGCAACGTGAACTTGACGAGCTTTATACTCGTTTCAAGAAACAAAGAGTTGAACTTGTGGAAATACTCAAAAAATGTTCAGGATTGAACTTTTAACTATCAAAAACTTGTTTGAGTAATTTATTGTTTATATATTTGCACACAGAATCGTGTAATTCTCAGCCGTAGTCGCAGTGTCTTGCACGTTAAACAGTACAGTATCAAGCCTACACCATAGTCGTGTAGGCTTGAGTCATTTTATATGCATGTCTTTTTTTCGCGTTAAGTCGCACGCGAAATTTGCAGTGTACCTTCATTATACACTGCAAAATGTCGAAGCCAAACAAGCAAATATACTTTAACGAACCGCAACGCCTCACACAGCTTATTGGTGCAAATATCTCCGTGATTGTTGCAGGGCGAAGAACAGGAAAGACGGACAGTATTGCTGCTCCTTTCGTTCTTCGTAATATGCAACGTATGCCGGGCAGTACGGGTGGCATTGTAGTACCTACCTTCAAGCACGGACTTACCAATACTTTGCCGGGGCTTTTTGCCGCGTGGAAGCGTTGGGGATATATTCAAGGAGTGCATTATGTCGTCGGTCGCAAGCCCCCGAAATCCTTTGCAAAGCCGATTATCGAGCCTAGCGATTACGAGCACGTGATTTCATTCTATAATGGTTCGGTGGCTATCATCATTTCACAGGACAGGCCCGGCTCTTCCAACTCGCTTACTCTTTCGTGGTTGCTTATCGACGAAGCAAAGTTCATTGATTACGAAAAGCTGAAAGATGAAACATTCCCTGCCAATGGCGGTATAAAGTCATATTTCGGCAAGCACTCCTTTAATCATTCGATAATGATATTGAGTGATATGCCACAGACACAAAAAGGCTCGTGGTTCCTGCACTACAAGGATAAGATGGACGAAGAGCTGATAGATACAATCAAGGCCACCATATACGAGATATGGAAGACAAAGGAGCGTGTGCGTAGATTAAAAGGCGAGGGCAAGGCTGTG